>JAILFI010000020.1 GCA_024697655.1 Clostridiales bacterium | reverse complement strand
AGCCAGGGCATCATCACGACGCCGGCGGGCGGCAGGTACCAGGCGATGAAGACGGTGTACGTCAAGAACGCGGCGACGAACAAGCGGCTCACCAGCGACACGATCAATCTGAAAGTGGGACAGCAGATCAAGCTCAAGCCGGACTACGAGTATCCGGTGGCGGATTTCAAAAAGCGCCCGCGTCTGTACCCGACGCACGCGCTGTGGGATCTGACCGCGGAGGGCAAGACGATGCTCAAGATCACCAAGCCTGACGGCAATGCGTACAGCGGCGGCATCATCGATGGCACGGCGACGATCAAGGCGGTGAAGGAAGGCACCGCGACACTGATCTGCCGTGCGCCGAACGGGCGCACGAAGGTGCTGACGGTCGTTATCACGAAATAAGGAGAACCGGTAAAGCCTGAAATAAAGATACCCGGAGGCATCTCCGGGTATCTTTTATATTTTGCAAAATAAGGTGTGCCCGGCGTTTTATTAGGTGATATACTCCTAACTGAACCATTTTAAGAGGAGGAACATGGGCAGGAACGGGAAAGACAGAAACGCCATAGATATGATCCACGGATCTTTGGGAAACAAGATCTTTCTCTTTGCATTGCCGCTCGCGCTCACCGGCATCCTGCAGCAGCTGTTTAATGCGGCAGACGTCGCGGTCGTCGGGCAGTTCGTCGGCAAGGAAGCCATGGCGGCGGTCGGCAGCAATGCGCCGGTCGTGGGCTTGCTCGTCAATCTGTTCGTCGGCGTCGGTCTCGGCGCGAACGTCGTCATTGCCAAGTACACCGGCCGCGGAGACAAAAAGAAGGTCCGCTCGTCCGTCTATACGGCGCTGACCTTTGCGGTCGTAAGCGGTCTGGTCATGACGGGCATCGGGCAGCTGCTCATCGCACCGCTGCTCCACGCGATGGATGTCCCGCCGGAAGTCTACGGAATGTCGCTGCTTTACATGCGCATCTATCTGCTGGGCTTGCCGGTCATCCTTCTGTACAACTTTCTGTCGGCGATCTTCCGCAGCCAGGGCGATACACGCACACCGCTGTTGTGCCTGACCACCTCCGGCGTGATCAACGTCGGACTCAACCTGTTCTTCGTCCTTGTACTCGGTATGGGCGTCGAAGGCGTCGCGATTGCGACCGTCACCGCTAACATCGTCAGTTCCTGCATGCTGCTGTTCTTCCTGTCCCGTGTCAAGGGACCGACCTCGATCCACAAGCGCGACTTCCACGTCCGGGGCGGCGTCCTGAAGGAGATGCTCGCGATCGGTGTCCCGGCAGGGGTGCAGAGTA
Source organism: Clostridiales bacterium (assembly GCA_024697655.1). The sequence goes on along the minus strand of JAILFI010000020.1, from coordinate 1,704 downwards.
CGGTGTTCTCGATCGCCAATATCGTCATCCAGTCCGCGGTCAACGGGCTGGGGGCGGATTACATGGCGGCGTCCTCCGCTGCCTTCAACGTAGAGATCTTCGCGTTCTTCATCCTGAACGCGTTCGGGCAGGCCTGTACGACCTTCATCGGGCAGAACTCCGGCGCGGGCAAATACGACCGCTGCCGCAAAGTTTTCTGGATCGCACTGGCGCAGGACCAGGCGATGACGATCGGCTTATGCGCGCTTCTCCTCGTCTTCGGGCGGCAGTTCCTGTCCGTCTTCAACGGGGATCCGTCGGTCATCGCGATCGGCTATGTCAGGCTGCTGTTCATCCTGCTGCCGGAGCCGCTCAATGTCTGTATTGAAGTGATCTCCGGCGCGATGCGCGGCTACGGCCGTTCCCTGATCCCCGCGGCGATCAGTATTTTCGGCATCGTCGGTGTACGGGTGCTGTGGGTCATGATCGTCTTCGGGCAGATCGGCACGTATGAAAGCCTGATGGCGGTCTATCCCGCCAGCTGGATCGTCACAGCTTCCTGCCTCGTGATCGCCTATGCGGTGTTCCGTAAGACGACGCTCAGCAAGTGGCGGCAGGCACAGGCAGACCGCGAGAGCGGCGTGGACAGCACGGATGGCGGTTTTGACGGCGTGTATGATCCGGCGCGCGCAGCGGAAGCGGCCGCGGAGAAGGCCCTTGCAGGACGGCTTCCCGAAGGACCGATGGTACCTGCAGCACAGACGGCGGAGACAGACCCGGTCCGGGCGGCCGAGGCGGCTGCAGAGGCCGCGCTCATGCGGAAATACCCCGGGCTCTTTGAGGGGAGGTCTCACACGATCCCCAAATAGACGGCGGTCTCAGACTGCAGATTCCGTATCACAGGATAAAGAGGATAAGAGCGATTCCTTGTTGCCAACAGGAATCGCTCTGTTATATTATTAAGCATAATAGTTTTACTATGCTAACATGGGGCAGAAGGCGGCCCGCACAGCAGTCGGAGAAGCCGACCGCATAGGAAAAGACCGTTATTGTGAATAGGAAAGAAGAAAGGTACAGCAAATGGGAAACTACCACCATCCGGAAATCGAGACAATGCCGCGGGAGGATCTCGAGGCACTGCAGAGCGCGCGTCTTGTCGAAGCGGTGGAGCGCGTATACAACACCGTTCCGGCATACCGCAAAAAGATGGAAGCGCTCGGCGTCGAACCCAGACACATCAAGGGGATCGATGACCTGCATCTGCTTCCGTTCATCACCAAGGATGACCTGCGCGAGGAATATCCATACGGGTTCCTCGGCACACCGCTCGACGATGTCGTTCGCATCCACTCCACATCCGGCACGACCGGGCGCAGAGTCGTCGCGTTCTATACGCAGGCGGACATTGATCTCTGGGAGGACTGCTGCGCCAGAGCGATCGTCGCGGCAGGCGGCACGGAGAAAGACGTTGTCCAGGTCTGCTACGGTTACGGCCTGTTCACCGGCGGTGCGGGACTGCACGGCGGTGCGCACAAGATGGGCGCTATGACTCTGCCGATGAGTTCGGGCAACACAGACCGGCAGCTGCAGTTCATGGTCGACCTCGAAGCGACGATCATCGCCTGCACCCCGTCGTATGCAGCGTACCTGGCAGAGAGCATCCACGAAAGAGGATTGCGGGACCAGATCAAACTGAAGGCCGGCATCTTCGGCGCGGAAGCGTGG
>JAILFI010000016.1 GCA_024697655.1 Clostridiales bacterium | reverse complement strand
TCTGTCGATGACACCGATCGCCTGGAACTTATTGATGACGCTCTGGAAGTATTCTTTCGGGAACGGACGGAAGGAACGGATCTTGATCATACCGGCCTTCTTGCCTTCCGCTCTGAGTTCATCGACGATGATGCGTGTGGTGCCCGCGGAGGAACCGGTCGCGACGAGCGCGACTTCCGCATCGTCACAGCGGTACTCTTCCACGAGCCCGCCGTAATCTCTGCCGAACATCTTCGCGAATTCGTCATTGACTTCCTTGATGACCTCTTTCGCGGTCTCCATCGCCATCTGCTGCTGTGCGCGGTTCTCAGTATGGAAGTCCGGACCTGTGGTCGAAGCCAGCGTCAGGGGTCTTTCCGGATCCAGTTTGTAATCGGTCACATACGGCGGGAGGAACGCATCCACTTCTTCCTGTTCGGGGATCTCGACGACGTCATAGGTATGCGTCAGCGTGAAGCCGTCCAGGTTGACCATGACAGGTGTCATGACTCTGGGATCTTCCGCGATCTTGTACGCCTGCAGGATCATGTCCAGGGCTTCCTGGCCGCTCTCCGCGAACAGCATGATCCAGCCGGCGTCTCTCTGGGACATGGTATCGCGCTGGTCACCGTAAATGTTCCACGGAGCAGCGGTCGCGCGGTTGGCGTCGACCATGACGATCGGAAGACGCGTGCCGCTTGCATAGTGCAGCATCTCAGCCATGTACAGCAGACCCTGCGAAGACGAAGCGGTGAATACACGCGCGCCCATCAGAGCGGCGCCGAACGCAGCAGCCATCGCGCTGTGTTCGCTCTCTACCATGATGTAATCGATATCGCTCTCGCCGTCGGCGATGAAATCCGCGATCTTTTCTACCAGCGTTGTCTGCGGCGTGATCGGGTACGCGCTGACAACCTGCGGTTTGGCCAGACGGACGCCGTGAGCCGCCGCCTCATTGGCCGACAAAAATGCTTTTCTACTCATCGTCGTCACCGTCCTTTACCATGGAAATGCACTTGGTCGGGCATTCGTTGGCACAGATGCCGCAGCCCTTGCAGTAATCCATATCAACTTCCAGCATGATCTTTCCGCTCTCCGGATCGACAGTCGTCTTGTCGATGCAGCCTTCCGGACAATAGATCCAGCAGAACATGCAGCGGACGCACTTGCTGTAGTCGAACACCGGATGGAATGTACGGAATCCCGAGTTGACTGTCGCCAGTACGCCGACCCCGTTGCCGCCGCCGATCATCAGTTCGTCAAAATTGGTGGGAAGCTTGAGGTCCTTGTTTACTTTTGGTTTGTTCATGACTCTACGCCTCCTTTACCGCTTTGTACGCTGCTTCGACAGCCGCCTTGTTCTTTGCGGCAAGTCCGCCGCCCATCATGTCGTCGACCGCCTTGAGGACATCCTCGAGTTCGACGATACCGGTCGCGGCGATGCCCGCGCCAAGCAGGATCGTGTTCACGATCGGTCTGCCCAGGATATCGAGCGCCATCTGGGTGGCATCCAGCGTATAGACTCTGATCTTCGCCAGTTCGTCCGACATCGAAGCATACGCTTCTTTGACCTCTTCCGGGGTCTTCGTCGTATTCATGACCAGGACGGTGTCGTCCTTCAGGCCTTCGAATACGCCGCCGACTTCGCACAGTGTCTCGTCCAGGACGAGGACCGCGTCACAGGTGTAGACCTGGCTGTGATCTGTGATCACGTTGTCATCGATACGGGTGAACCCTCTGACGGGGGCGCCGCGCCGTTCGGGTCCGAACGACGGGAACGCCTGCGCGTATTTGTTACCGTATACAGATGCTGCGTGACCGAGAAGTTTCGCGGCTGTGAAGGCGCCGTTACCGCCTCTTCCATGCCATCTGATTTCTTTCACGTTATGCCTCCTTAGCAACAATGATAACTAACAGATATAGATCTCTGCCCGTGACCGCCGGCAATTCCGCACCGGCAGTCACGAACAGGAAACCTCACTTCATTGACTCTTATTTTTTGACCGGCGGTTCTTCTCTGAAGTCCGCTTCGGTCCCTGCCAGCGCTTTCGCGTAGTCGACATAGTCTTCCCACTTGGTCATGGCCTTGACAACTGCCTTGGCCGTATCGGGGGACCCGCCGCCGTGCATGCAGCCCGGGATGCCTGCGCCGACCGTCAGCCACTCGACCACTCTTGCCATCTTGAAGCGGTCCTCACCGGAAACACCGGCTTCCATCGCAGCGATCAGTTCCTTGCCGTAGAGCGGGCTGACCATATCCTCATAGGAAGGCATGCAGCCGGTCTCGCAGATGCCGCCTGCGATCTCCTGCGCCAGTCTCTTGGTCTCTGTCGGAAGTGTGCCGACCAGATACTTGTTGGTGTGCGCCAGGATGGCGTTCGGATAGAATGCGCCGGACTTGTGCTGCTTGCCCATAGCGATCGCACCGATGCCCAGACCGTACGTGGTCTCGTTTCTCATAGCCATATCGGTCAGCTTATCCTGGAACGGTTTCTGCGACAGACCGTTGGCTCTCGCCATCGCGATCGCAGCGCCGATCATGACATCGCCCTGGCCGGCGACACACGCGCCGATCGCGGAACGGTAGATGCTGGAGAAGTTGCCGATCGGACGGCCGGAGTACTTGGTCTCGCCGTTCATGAAGACATATTCGTTCGGGACAAAGACTTTGTCGAACAGAATGAATGCCTGGGTCGTGCCGGAGACCGGTGCATCCCAGTTGCCGGCTTCGACCTTGTTGTCGGACGGTCTGGTCGTTTCAACGATCGTGATGCCTTCCGCGTCCTTGGGGGTAGCGAAAGCGACAGCGAATTTCTCTTCGCCTTCCTTGAAGCCCTGCGTCGGCATCGCCATGATCCACTGGGCAGCAGCTGTGCCGCAGATCTGGATCTTGAAGCCGCTGACGATGATACCGTCTTCTTTGGTTTCTTCAACGTGAAGGAAAACGTCCGGATTGGGCTGCATGCCGGCCTTGACCTTGCGGTTGCCCTTCGCGTCCGTGATCGCGCCGCACATCGCCAGCGCTTTGTCTTCCGCCATCGCGGCGAATTTCTTCAGTCTTTCATGGTAGTCGGTGCCATACTCCGCGTCCATGTCGTAGGTCACGCCCCACAGAGCGTTCATGATGCCCCAGCCGGCGCAGACCGGACCCATGCAGCTGCCGCATCTTCTGTAGCCGTCTCTCTTCATCTTCGCGTCGCCGATGACATCATCCGCAGTCGTCATGACGGTGGTCCATCTGTGCGCTTTTTCGCCGGACAGATAGGAGATGGTCGTGTACAGGTCTTCCGTTTCGGGAGCCAGCGACATATCATACCACGCCGCGGTATTCATCAGCGTTCCTTTGGTCGCAGGGTCTGTCGTAACATCCTCGATGAGCTTTCCGTACTTATAGACGTTAGGTCTCATTGCCTTCATTTCTTCCAGATACTGTGCTCCAGATTTCAAAGCCATATCCTCTTCCTCCTTTATAGTAGAATAATTGATATATCCCGTCCGGCTCCCACCAGCCGTCCGGTATTATTTATTTCACAGCTTCTATGATTTCAAGAAGCCGGTCCATACGATATTTGGCGCGGCCTTTTGTCCAGGCCCCGATGAAGCCGGTCAGCGGAGAATCCTGACTCCTGAGACCGAAGAACCGGTACGAGATCCAGGCACTGACGCGGACGGTCGTTTCCGAATACTCGAATTTGAACATCTGCATCCCGGACCACAGCGACGATCCTTTGACATAGACGGTTTCGCCGCCGTTGTCGAAATACTGGAATTTCTCCTGTGCCAGATAGTTGATCAGCGCCTGATCGACCCTGGTCACTTCCCCTTTCTTATAGGGGACTTCCACGACGGTCCTCGGCATGTCAGCCCACCGCCTTTCCGCAGCGCGGACACCGTTTACAGGTCTTTGTCAGCGGCAGTCCGCATTCCGGGCAGACGCGGCTGTCCGCGATGATCCGCTCGTGTTCCTTGTTGCCTTTCAGGCCGTCATAAACCGCCAGCAGGACACCTGCCGCGATCAACGCCAGCCCTATGATCAGGTGCTGTGTGCCGCCGGCATGTCTGGCCGCCAGTGTTGCGTACATGACCTCTTCGAGCAGTCCGATCACGATCACCGCATAGGCGGACCACATCAGCATAGGCGATTCCTCCGGTACTCCTCAGCCCTGCCCGCGCGGTCTGCGCGGCTTGGGCAGTTGTTTTCTTTCCTGTTCATACTCTTCCTGCTCAAATCTATCATCACGGTGTTTACGCCCGAACAGCCAGAGTATGACACCCCAGTACATCATACTTCCGCCCAGCAGATAGAACGCCAGACTCGTCCGGGAGGAATCCGACTTCATCACCCCTGCCGCGAAGAACAGGATCAGCAGCCAGACCGCATACCCAAGTAATTTGTACAGGGTGCTTTGTTTCATAACTATATGATATCTTTGTTCTTATATTGATGCAAGAGGGGCGGACATGTATACATGACCACCCCTCTTTGTTAATGCAAACTATGCTTCGACGTAATTCCCGTTGTGGAGGTAGTCAAGCATCTGTTCTTTGTTCATGTGGCCGATGCCGAGGTCTTCCAGCGTGACGCCTTCTTCCCAGAAGTTGTGCTGCGGAAGCATCGCGTTACCGAAGTTGATCATGGAATCGATCAGCGGTGTCTCAACGCCGAACTTCTTGCCCAGCTCATGATAGACGTGGCAGCCGACCGGCAGGTCTTCCGTCATGTAACGGCTGTCAACGGAGAATGGGCCGGTGCCGATCGCCATCGGATACTCTTCGTCGAACGGAACATGGATATCATAGCCCATGTATTCGGGTCCGAGGATGTTGGATCTGGAGAAGAACTCTTCCTTTTCGAAGGGCTGGATGCCTACGCCGCAGGCTTCAGCAACCGCTTTCTCTTCGCAGTAGACAGTGTACTGGACCTGGGAAACGGTCGGGCTGTAAACGTGGCAGTAGATCGAGAAGTCCTTCTTGGTGGTGCCGTATCTGACGCCGAAGTTCTCCAGCGCGCCGCAGCCGAGGATGACGCCCGGGCAGTGGAGGATCGGGTTGACATTGGAGAAACCAGTGTCAAGAACGGTGTCAGCAGCAACAGGGCCGTCGCCCAGTCTGACGCTGTCCATAGCCGCCATGAACTTGATGGATTCGAGGAACAGATCGGTGTCCTTCGTCGGCAGTGCACAACCGCGCAGGGTGACCGCTCTGTAGTTGATCTGGGTGCCGCTCAGCATCGCGGTACCTTCCTGGTCGATACGGCTGCCGTAAGGAGCGGAGGACCAGCCGCCTACGATGATGTCTTTGTCGCAGCCCATCTCTCTCATCAGTTTTCTGAAGCGGAGTGTGCCGTAGTTGTCCGGGAAGATATGGATGACCTGACCATCCTGCAGGGACGGAATGATCTTCTTCATGAAAGCTTCGTGGCCGACAGCCGGCAGAGCGATAACGATAACGCCTGCTTCTTTGACTGCTCCGGGAATGTCAGTCGTCATTCTGTCGAACTTTGCGATGCCGGCTCTGTACAGACCGATCTTGTTCGGCTGTCTGCCGTGGAAATTAAAACCGTGCTCCAGGTTTGCCAGGGTCTTCGGTGCGAAACGCTCATCTTCGCAGAGAATGACTTCCTGACCGGCCAGAACACAGTCTGCAGCAATCGCTTTACCAATACCACCAGCGCCGCATACTACGATCGGCTTGCCTTCGCAATAGGACAAATCTTTCATCTTTACCTCTCCTTTGATAGATATCGTGATGTAAGTATTAACTGGTTTAAATTCAATGACTTGGTTTCACCGAATTTCGTTCACCTATATTATAGCACCTCAAAAACACCATGCAACCGCTTTTTCAGACTCTTTGGAAAGCTTTGCCGCAGATCCCGTTCCCCTACTGCCCGATAGGTTTGTACATCGTTGCGGTTACTGCGGTTCCGTTGACCGGAATTCACAAAAGTGCAATCCAACAACTGTCGGTTTTTGTTTCCGTATTGAAAATTCTGAATCAATAGGATAAAATGCATCACAGATGACTTGGTGACACGTTATTGCACAAGGAGATCACAATGAGTAAGAAATTCGATAATCAGTATGATCTGATCCATTGCCCCGAAGACCTGGACAAGTATTACAGAGTCGCGGACGAGCGTTATATCGCGGGTCATGCGATCGGCATCGTCGCCATCGATCTGCAGTATCCGAAGATGCCCGGCAATGTCGTCAATGCATTGACCTATAAGTATCCGGTCCTTTATAAGAAAGTTGAATTTGAGATCGAACGGCTCTTCGAAGGCGACCCCACTATCAAGGATGATATCATCGCTGCCGCCAAGGCGCTCGAAGCGGACGGCGTGCGCGCGGTCATCGGTGCCTGCGGCTTCTTTGCCAACTTCCAGGAAGAGATCGCCGACGCACTCGAAGTACCTGCTTTCATGACCAGCATGCTGCAGCTGCCCATGATCAAGATGGGACTCAAGAAAGGCGAGAAGATCGGTATCATCACCGCCAGCGGCGGCAATGTCACGGATGAGATGCTCATCAAAATGGGTGTGCAGCCGGAAGACTGCTACGTGCAGGATCTTGAGAATGTCGAAGGGTTTGCCTACATCCGCAGGCTGAAGGATCACCTGCAGAACAAAGAAGTCGGCGACAGCGTGGTCGAAGCAGCCATGGCGCTCGTCACAGAGCACGACGACGTCGGCGCGATCCTGCTCGAGTGCAGCGATATCCCGCCGTATGCGTACCGCGTCCAGCAGGCCACCGGACTGCCGGTATTCGACTTCATCACCCTGATCAACTGGGCGCACGACGCTGTGACACAGACTCCCTACTACGGACATTTCTAAAACCATTCATTGAGAAACGAAAAAGGCTTCCGTTCCGTACGGAAGCCTTTTTTATTATCCGTTTACCTTCCCGGAATCGCTCAGCGGCGCCGGATGTAATGCCGCCGGCTTTTTGGATCCCCCTCCACCAGGTAGGTCACCCCTTTGCGGTCCGTAAGCGTCTTTGCCAGGATCGGATACTCGGTGATCATCAGGTCACGGACCTGCTCCTGCGGCAGTTCCTCCGTAGAATACGCCGCCACATGCGCGCCGAGTTCCTCCAGTGCGCGGGCAGCCTGCCGGTTGGTCACATTGAGTCCGTTTCCCAGCCAGACCGTCACTCCGGCATCCGTGAGCCGCTTGATCCATCCGGGGTTGTTGAGATACACCGGCGGCTGTTCCCCGGCGGCCGGCGATGCAGCCTGCTCCGCAAAAGCGGCGATCCGCGCCAGTTCCTCGTCCTCCGCACCGCGCGTCACAACGCTGAACCGTCTCGCCTCTTCCGGGACTGGTGCGGGCGCCTCCAGCGGCATCCTTTTTTCGATATCTTCAAGGAGACGCTTTTCATCAACAGGCAATGCCCCGGCCTTGGCAGCAGTTCTGCCGCCAAGTTCTTCTTCCAGCTGCTCCAGCGCTTCGCGCCGCAGCCGGTTGATCACTGATACCGGCAGGAAGACGCTGTCGTCGATAAACAAGTCCACCCTGTCCGCTTCGAACGGCGTCCCGCCGGTTTTGCGCAGCTGCTCCCCGATCCTGACAAGATCGGGTCCTTTACTCTGTGCTTTTTCGCACGGCGCTTCGTCCCGGATCCGCACTTCCGCCTGTCCGTCCGCACAGCAGACAGACAGCCACGCCGGCGCACCCGGCACCGCTCCGAACCGCATCTGTACAGGGACCCTGCGGGTATTCGGCAGACTGTCCTTTTGCGCCTGTTCCATCAGGCGGGCATCTCTGATCAGATACACTTTATCTTCGGGCAGGACTCTCTCTTTGACATCGCCGAGCCGGACCGTTTCCCCCTGTTGTCCGGATCTGCCCGCCAGCGGCTTCAGATACGTCACGGTCGCCGTGACATTCCTGCCGAGCCCGTCCGCAGGGCGGATCTCGATGACATCTCCCATTCCGACCGGCCGGTCGAGGCGGACATCCGCGAGTACCCCTTTCTGCCGCAGTATCCTGCCTGCATAGAGCCCGCTGTTTTTCGGCGTCGCCAATGCCATCATCCGCTTGATATCTTTTCCTGTGAACGGCATCGCCTGCGCCCCGCAGACGCTTTCAGGCGCAGCTTTATAATACGCGTCGGAAAACCCTTCCCTGTTGAAGACCTTAAGAAGCGATTCTTTGTCCTCTGCATTGACCGTGTAACCGCCGTTCTCCATGAACAGATCCAGATACTTGCGGTAGATCCGGACCACCGTCGCCACATATTCCGGCGATTTCATGCGCCCCTCGATTTTGAACGACCGGACGCCTGCTTCGGTCAGTTCCCCGAGATGGTCGATCTGACACATGTCCTTGGGGCTGAGGAAGTGTGCGGTCCTTCCGGTTTCATCTCTGTACGGCAGCCTGCACGGCTGCGCGCACGCTCCCTTGTTGGCACTGCGGCCGCCGATGGCGCGGCTCATCTGGCACTGCCCCGAATAGCACATGCACAGAGCGCCGTGTACGAAGACCTCGATCTCCGCCAAGCCCGCCGCGCAGATCTCGCGGATCTCAGGCAGCGTCAGTTCGCGGGACAGCACAACGCGCTCATAGCCGAGTGCCGCCGCGGTGCGCACACCTTCCAGATTGTACACGGTCGCCTGCGTCGAGAGATGCAGCTTCGCGCCGGGCAGATGCTCCCGCAGCATCCGGCCAAGCCCCAGGTCCTGGATGATGAAGCCGTCTGCGCCGGCCGCATACATCTGTTTGGCCGCCTCCCAGGCAGCCGGCAGATCTTCGTCCGTCAGCAGGGTGTTCATCGTCACGTAGATCTTCACTCCGCGCACATGCGCATAGCGGACCGCTTCCCTGAACGTTTCTTCATCGAAGTTGCCGGCCTGCATGCGCGCATTAAAGGACGGACCGCCCAGATAGACGGCGTCCGCCCCGTTTTCCACAGCGGCGATAAGCTGCGGCATGCCGCCTGCCGGTGCCAGGATCTCCGGCTTTGTCAATGTCGTTGAACGTTGATTTTTCATCGTTTTCTTTTTAATTTACATAAACGGGTTTTATGATGTTCTGCCTTTTGCTGCCGCAGGACCCTTCTTTTTCTCCGGATTGCTGCCTGCCAGCATCCGGTCAAGCAACTGATCGTAGATCGGCCTGCCGCGCAGCAGATCCGCAACGACGTAGGACGTGAAGGCTACCAGGCTGAGAGCCAGGAAGTTCGCATAATCGCCGCCCATCTCCGTGAGCAGGATGATCCCGGTGAGCGGAGACCGGACGATGGCGGAGAACAGACCGGTCATCCCCATCATCACGAATGTCCCGATATAAATCGGCATCAGTCCGCAGCAGTCCGTCATCACCTGCGCATATGCGCCGGAGGCGACTGCCCCGAGCACGAGAAGCGGCAGGAAGATCCCGCCGGGCGCCCCGGACGCAAAGCTGAAGATCGAGAAGAAGAACCGGACGGCGAGCAGCACCAGCAACGCCCTGACCGTGAACATATCCGAAGCGGACTGGTCCACCAGATAGTGGCCGCTGCCGAGCGCCATGGGATAGAAGAGCGCGAACGGTACAACGAGCAGGAACGGCAGCACGAGCCTGACGTATCTGTTCGGGATCTTCGCGTACAGATCCTGCATCCATTCCGTCACTTTATTATACGCCACACCGAGGGCACCGAGCAGCACACCGAGCAGCAGGACCATCCAGTAATATTTCAGCGGCAGCACTTCTTCGATACGAAGCGCGAAGACCGGTTTCAGACCGAAGATGACTTTGGCGACAAAATCCGCGATCATCGACGCCATCCAGGTGGACAGCAGGATCTCGATCGAGAACGTGCTGAGCAGTTCCTCCAGGACAAAGACCGTGCCGGCGAGCGGCGCCCCGAACGCACATGCAAGCCCTGCCCCGGCACCGCAGGTCATCAAGTACTTTTCTTCGCGGCGTCCGCGGCCTGCAAGACGCGCCATGCCCTTGCCGACCATAGCGCCGATCTGAATGCTGGGACCTTCCCGCCCGAGCGACAGTCCCGCGCCGATGCACAGACACCCGCCGAGGATCTTCGCCGCGAGGGTCTTCCACCAGTTCTCCTCGATCTCGTCGATCAGTTCTCCTTTGAGCTGCGGGATCCCGGAACCGCCTGCCAGCGGTGCGTAGTGCAGACACAGACAGGTCCCGAGGAAAGCTGCCGCAAGGAGCAGCCCGCCGAGCAGCGCGTGCGGAAGACTCGTCTTCGCATACTCAAGCAGCGCCCACCGGAGCGGTTCCGCTTCCTGGAGCGCAAAACGGAATAGCGACACCACAACACCGGCCGCGGCACCGACTGCCATGCCTTTCAAGACCAGTCCGTACCGCAGACGTCTCGCCCATTTGGTGTTGCGCTTGCTGCTTCCCATCTTCTTTGGCGCCTCCCTGCGCCTCTCCTTTACGGAAAAACAGCACCGCCGTCACCGGCAGTGCTGCTCTTTTTACCTTTCGATCCGAAAGACTATACCAGCTCGAGGAAGACTTCCTCAGCCGCGTCGCCTCTCCTGGGACCAAGCTTGAGGATACGGGTGTAACCACCGTTGCGGTCCTCATAGCGGGGCGCGATGTCGTCAAACAGCTTGCTGACGACGTCCTCATCATACAGGTACGCGATGACCTGACGTCTTGCTGCGAGGTCGCCCTTCTTGGCCAGTGTGATCATTTTTTCCGCTTCTCTTCCGGCTTCCTTCGCTCTGAACTTGGTGGTCGTGATGCGCTCTTCTCTCAGAAGGTCGGTCACCAGGTTTCTCAGCATGGCCTTTCTATGGTCGGAAGATCTGCCCAGTTTTCTATAGCCCGGCATATCATTATCTCCTTTCGTCTACTCGTTACTGCCCTATTCCTCAGACTGCATCAGGGAAAGGCCGAGTTCTGCAAGTTTCTGCTTTACTTCATCAAGCGACTTCTTGCCGAGGTTGCGGACCTTCATCATATCCTCTTCCGTGCGCTGCGTGAGTTCTTCCACCGTGTTGATGGATGCTCTCTTCAGGCAGTTGAAGGAACGGACGGAAAGTTCCAGCTCTTCGATGGTCAGATCGAGCGCTTTGGCGATCTGATCTTCTTCCTTGGCGACGAGGATCTCCATATCCTCTGTGCTTGTGTCCAGCTTGATGAACAGGTCCAGATGCTCCTGCATGATCTTCGCGCCGATGGAAACGCCTTCGCTGGGCGAAATGCTGCCATCGGTCCAGATCTCGAGGATCAGTTTATCGTAGTCTGTGACCTGTCCGACGCGGGTGTTCTCCACGGTGAAGTTCACTCTGCGCACCGGCGTATAGATGCTGTCCACGGGGATCACTGCGATGGGAGTGTTCTCATCTTTGTTCTGTTCCGCCAGGACATAGCCGCGGCCTTTGGACAGATTGATCTCCATGATCAGGGATGCGTTCTCATCGAGCGTCGCGATGTGCAGATCCGGATTGAAGATCTCGACATCGATATCTCCTTTGATATCCGCTGCGGTGACTTCCTTCGGGCCGACTTCATTGATCGTGACCCGTTTGGTATCCGCTGCGCCGCTGAGTTTGACCGCCAGCTTCTTGAGGTTGAGGACGATCTCCGTCACATCCTCTTTGACACCGGGAATGGTCGAAAACTCATGGAGTATCCCGTCGATCTTGATCGAGGTGACTGCGGCGCCGGGCAGGGAGCTCAGAAGGATCCTTCTCATGCTGTTGCCCAGAGTGGTGCCGTAGCCTCTTTCCAGAGGCTCAACAACGAATTTCCCGTAATTGGGGTCTTCGTCGGAAAATACGCATTCGATCGTCGGCTTTTCAATTTCGATCATCAGTTTTCCTCCTTATTCAAATACCAACAAACTCATATTGTTGAAAAGGATTACTTCGAATACAATTCGACGATCAGATGCTCTTCGATCGGAGTGTCGATCATGTCTCTGGTCGGATGATCGAGGACCTTGCCTTCGAGCTTGTCACGGTCAACGCTCAGCCAGCCGGGAACACCGACTTCCATGTCCTTGATCTCCTTGAACTTCGGAGAGGACTGGCTCTTTTCCTTGACCGCGATGACATCGCCGGGTTTGACCTGATAGGAAGGAATGTTGACGATCTTGCCGTTGACCGTGTAGTGACGGTGGTTGACAAGCTGTCTGGCTTCTCTTCTTGTGGTGCAAAGGCCCATTCTGTAGACGACGTTATCCAGTCTTTCTTCCAGCATGACCAGCAGGTTTTCACCGGTGATGCCCTTCTTGTTCGCCGCCTTTTCAAATGTATTTCTGAACTGCTTTTCAAGGACGCCGTAGATGAACTTCGCTCTCTGCTTCTCGCGGAGCTGGAGACCGTATTCGCTCATCTTCTTGTACTGATTTCTATGCGGCGTTCTCTTCGATTCTTTGAAGATTCCCATGTGGCTGGGATCGATCTGCAGGGATCTGCATCTTTTCAAAATCGGATCTCTATTCACTGCCATGTTCGTTTCCTCCTTTCAATCAGACTCTTCTTCTCTTGGGCGGTCTGCATCCGTTGTGCGGGATGGGTGTGATGTCCTTGATCATAGTGATCTGCAGACCCGCTGTCTGAAGAGCTCTGATCGCGCTGTCTCTACCGGAACCGGGGCCCTTGACATAGACTTCGACAGTCTTAAGGCCGTGCTCCATAGCAGCCTTCGCAGCCTCTTCCGCTGCGGTCGCCGCGGCGAAGGGAGTGGATTTTCTGGAACCCTTGAAGCCCTGCGCACCGGCGCTGGACCAGGAAAGTGCATTTCCTTCCATATCCGTCAGAGTGACCAGCGTATTGTTGAACGTGGCCTGGATATGGGCCTGGCCCTTCTCGATATTCTTACGTTCTCTTCTCTTTTTTCTGACCGTTTTCTTAACTTGCTTTGCCATGATCCATGCACCTCCTTACGCCTTCTTCTTGCGTCCCACGGTCTTCTTGGGACCCTTACGAGTTCTGGCGTTCGTCTTGGTCTTCTGTCCGCGGACAGGAAGATTTCTTCTGTGACGGATACCTCTGTAGCATCCGATCTCCATGAGTCTCTTGATGTTCAGGGAAGTATCTCTTCTGAGATCACCTTCCACCATGTACTCTTCGTCGATGACCTTACGGATCTTACCGACTTCTTCCTCGGACAGGTCTTTGACCCTCGTGCTGGGATCGATCCCGGTCTTTGCCAGGATCTCGGTCGCGGTCTTCCTGCCAATACCATAGATATAGGTCAGGCCGATCTCGACACGTTTTTCTCTTGGTAAGTCTACACCGGCTATACGTGCCATACGTTTCCTCCTGTTCCCATCTTCCGTCGCAAATCTGAGCGATATAAACGGGATGTGTTCTGCCGCTTCCCAGCGGCTGTTATAACTTTGTGCGCGTTTGCGGAATCGCAGAATCGCAGTCGTTGCCCATTGCTTTGCGCAACGATTTAGAATACCGCATTATCGCGCTTTTGTCAACCTTGCTTCTGCTTGTGCTTCGGGTTCTCGCAAATGACCATGACCTTGCCCTTGCGCTTGATGACCTTGCACTTCTCACAGATCGGTTTTACGGATGCTCTGACTTTCATCTTTCAACCTCCTACGTTGTCTGCCGTGAGCTATTTGCTCCTCCAGGTGATACGGCCCCTCGTAAGATCATAC
>JAILFI010000189.1 GCA_024697655.1 Clostridiales bacterium | reverse complement strand
CTTCGGCAACAACGACCCGGAGGCGGACAAGTACCTGGCCTTCGTGGCGGATACCTATGCGCTGAACACGGACGGTTTCCGGGGGTATATCTTCCATGCGGGGCCGGAGAAGGTCTTCCCGTATGCGGATGACGAGTTTGTCCGGATGTGGGTGGCGGACATGGAGTTCGGTCTGGCACCGGAGATCGCGGATGCGATGCGCGCACGGCTCGACCGCCGCATCTTCGGGTACACCGGCATCTACAACGACGAATACTATCAGATCTTCCGCAAATGGTGTCAGGATCACTATGGCTGGGAATTCCCGGAAGAGCAGCTTAGCACAAGCCCCGGCATCATTCCGGCGCTGTACCAGCTGACCGAGACGCTGTGCGAAAAGACGGACAAAGTTCTGATCAATACACCGGCGTACGGCTTCTTCCTGCACTCTGCCGAGTACAACGGGGTGGAAGCGCTTTACTCGCCGCTGAAGATCGATGAAGAAGGGCGATTCTCCCTCGACTATGAAGACTTTGAGGCGAAGTGCGCCGACCAGGCGTGCAAGCTGATCTACTGGTGCAACCCGCACAACCCGTCCGGCCGTGTCTGGACACAGGAGGAGCTCGAGAAGATCGCGCAGATCGTGGAGAAGCATGACCTGTGGATCATCTCGGACGAGATCCACTGCGACATCCTGCGGCAGGGCAAACAGCACATCCCGATGGGCAAGGTCATGGCGGATTATCCGAAACTGGTCACCTGCATGGCACCGACCAAGACATTCAACATGGCGGGGCTGTCCTTCTCCAACATCATCATCCGCGACGAAGCGCTGCGCGAAGCGTTCCGCGACCGGGACAAGCTGTCCGGGATGGTCAACACGATGTCCTTCACCGCTGCCAAAGCGGCTTATACCAAAGGCGAACCGTGGCGCCGGGCGATGCTGGCCTATCTCGACGAGAACTTCGCATTCGTCAAACAGTTCCTCGAAGAGGAGTTGCCGGAAGCGGTCATGCAGATCTCCGAGGCGACGTATCTGGCGTGGGTCAACATGGGGAAGTGCCTGCCGGATGTGGAGGACCTGCCGGGCTTTTTCGCGAACGAAGCCGGCGTGCTGCTGGAGGGCGGCAACGCACTCTTTGTAGACAACGCCGAAGGGTACATCCGTCTCAATCTCGCGATGCCGCGGTCGATCATCAAAACCGGCATGGAACGAATGCGCGACGCGGTCCGCGCGCACAACGCGAAGTAGGAACGGCAGTCATAAGAACAAAAAACACCGGGCAGATGCTGCCCGGTGTTTTAGATTGGTCGGATCGGTGTTCCGTCAGACTACTCGGTATCGACGAGTTCCCACGTTGCGGAGATGATCATCTGCAGACGGATGTCTTCCGGGATGACCGGGATGTCTTCCTGGCCTTCCGGCGCGATGTGGTACGTTCTGTCTTCCATGAAGTAGTTGGTCTTGCTGGCGAGCGAGAACTTTTCCCAGTTGTACTCGACATTCAGCAGCTTGCCGAGCTTGCAGTCCGCGGCATCGGCAAAGATGAACGCCTTATGCTGCGCGTTGGCCATGGCGTCTCTCATCAGTTCGTCCTTGACGAAGTTCGCTCTCTGGACGCTGTATTTGACGGAGAAGTTCGGTTTCAGTTCGCTGCGGGTGATCTGGGAGATGACCTTGGAGAGTCTGTCCTGATCGAATTCGAACATCAGCTTGAACAGATGGTAGCAGGCAAATCCGCCGACGACCTGCGACTTTGTACCAAAGCGGTCTTTTTTCTCGTCCTTGATCGGCTCAACGCGGAAACTTGCGGTCTTCAGGTCTTCCGGGTCAAATCCTGCTCTGGCGATCGCTTCGCGCAGTTCTTCTTCTTTTTCCTGTGCGAGATGGATCGCGTTGCTGTACTTGGTCTCTCTGGTCTCCAGTGTGGTGTAGAGAATAACAAGATCCGGCGGGATATTGAGACGGCCGACACCGTCGACGGTGATTGTTCTGTCCATTGGTGCATTCCTCCATTTCAGTGCAATGTCTGTAAAGACAGTATATCACAGCAAACGCCCGCCGCAACAGGGGAAAATCACGAATCGCTGATGGGCAGCGATTCTCCGGTGTGGTATAATCGCAACAGTATTACGTTTTTTACCGGCACGCAAGGAGGCGCCGCTTATGAAACTTGTCTCGTGGAACGTCAACGGGCTTCGCGCCGTTATGAAAAAGAACTTTTTCGATGTCCTGGCCGATCTCGATGCGGACATCTTCTGCATCCAGGAAACGAAGATGCAGGAGGGGCAGGAAGAGGTGCCCGCCGAAGGGTATCACCAGTTCTGGGATTCGGCCGTGAAGAAGGGCTATTCCGGGACCCTGACGCTCACCAAGGAACCGCCCCTCAGCGCGCGCAAGGGCATCGGCATCCCGGAGCACGACCAGGAAGGCCGCGTCGTGACCCTGGAGTTCCCGGCATTCTGGTCGGTGAACGTGTACGTGCCCAATTCGCAGAACGAGCTCAAACGGCTCGATTACCGCATGGAGTGGGAGGACGCCTTCCGCGCCTACGTCAGTGAACTCAGAAAGGAAAAGCCGGTCATCATCTGCGGCGACATGAACGTCGCCCACAAGGAGATCGACATCAAAAACCCCGGTCCCAACCGCCGCAATGCGGGCTTTACGGACGAGGAACGCGCCAAGATGACCGCGCTGCAGGAGGCCGGCTTTATCGACACGTTCCGGTACTTCTATCCGGATCAGGAGCAGATCTACAGCTGGTGGAGTTACCGCTTCAACGCGCGCGCCAACAACGCCGGCTGGCGCATCGACTACTTCCTCGCCTCGGAGGAACTCGAGCCACGGCTTAAAGATGCGCAGATCCTGACCGATATTTACGGCAGCGACCATTGTCCGGTCGTGCTGGAACTCGCATAAGAAAACCGCATAAGAATAAGAAAGAGAGCCGCCGATGCCATCCGGGAAACGCACAGCCGCACAGACAGAACAGCCGCAGTGGAAGGGATACCTTCTGCTCGTGCTCTTTGCGTTCTTTGTTTCGTGGCAGACACCTTTTGTCACGCTCCTGCAGAACCACGGCGTGCCGCAGATCGGCACAGTGACGATGCTGTTCGTCTCCGCGGCGGTCGTGGTCAATCTCGTGGATCTGTTCACGGGGCGGATTGGCAAAGTTTACGGGGAAGGCCGGCAGCATCTCAAGATCCTGATCCCGATGGGCCTGCTGAACTTCCTCGGGAGCATCGGGCTGTTTTTCTCTGTCCATACGCTGGATGCCGGAGTGGCGGTGGCGCTTCTATACATGTCACCGGTCTTTGTCTGTCTGTTTCTGTTCGTGACGAAGATCCGGCTGATCACCCGGATGCAGTGGATCGCGATCGCGGTCTGCGTGCTGGGCTGCGCCTGCGCCGTCAATGTATTTCAGACGGCGCCGGAGGACCTGTCGGTGCGCGGGATCCTGTTCGCCCTGATGGCGGCGGCTTTGCTCGGCGGATATACGATGTGCAATGACCTGCTCGTTCCGCCGGGGATGGACAAAGGGACGGTGATCACCTTCGTGCTGGATGTGGCGGCGGTGCTGAGCATTTTCGCTTTTCCGGGGATGTTCGCGCAGTTCGCAGCGCTGGCGCCCATGGACATCGGGATCTTTGTCTATCTGGCCTGCTTCACGAAGATCCTCTGCCTGCACCTGATGCTGGCGGGCACCAAGATCGTCGGCGCGGCGCGCTCGGCGGTCGTACAGTCGATGGAGATCCCCTTCACCTTGCTGGTCGCTTTCATCACGCTGCACCAGATGCTGGTGCCGGTCCAGTTCCTCGGCGTCGGGCTGGTGATCCTGTCGGTCGTGCTGATGCAAAAGGAGTAAGAAAAAAGACGGCCGGAGCCGTCTTTTTGATTGCCTTTGAAACGGGGGCTGCGCAGCCGGGCAATGCCTTTAGAGGAATCCGGCGAACGGCCGGCGGCACACGGCGTTGAACAGCCAGTTGTGCAGGGTCGTGAAATCGAAGACCGGCA
>JAILFI010000168.1 GCA_024697655.1 Clostridiales bacterium | reverse complement strand
TGGTAGTAGATCTTATTGAGCAGCCGCGCCACAGTCGTCTTGCCCGTGCCGGGGTTGCCGGTAAAGACCATGTTGAGCGGGATGGGATTTGACGCGATGGCGAGCCCCCGCTTCTTACTTTCGTTCTGGATCTTCACCGCGCGCACGAATCCGTTGATCTCCTCCTTCACCGCGGCCAGCCCGGTCAGCGCGTTGAGCTCCGCCAGGCACGTGTCGAGGGTGGAGAGATCGTTCGTCAGGTCACCGAAGTCCTCCGCTTCGAGCACCTGCAGATCCTCCGCATCGAGCGCTTCGAAGTTTTCGGACAGGCGCAGTGCCTGCCGCTCGAGCGCTTCATCGAGAAGCCTGCGCACACACCGCGCGTTATCGAATGTCTCGTCGACTTTTTCGCGGTCGATCTTCGCGAGGATGACCTGCCGCGCTTCTTTCTTGATATAAAACTGCTTGGCTGCCGCCATGCTCACCAGAATGTCCACGAGCTCCTCGGCTGTGTAATCGCCGATGTGGATCTTGTGGTCAAATCGGGACGCGAGCCCCGGATTGGCATACCGGATCATCTCATCCATCCGGCCTGCGTAGCCCGCCAGAATGCAGCAGTACTCGCCGCGGTGATCTTCCATGTCCTTTAAGAGCGTATCGATCGCCTCGACACCGAAGTCCTTTTCGTCCCCTTTCTTAAAGAGCGTGTACGCCTCGTCGATGAAGAGCGTGCCGCCTCTGGCCGCCTCGATGACCGCCGCCGTCTCCTTGGCGGTCTGTCCGATATACTGCCCGACCAGCCTGCCGCGGTCCACCTCGACGAACACATCGCCCGTCAGGAAGCCCATGTCGTGCAGCATGCGCCCGATGATCCTGGCGACCGTCGTCTTGCCCGTGCCCGGGTTGCCGGTGATGATGAAGTAATAGCCATGCTTGCCCTGCGCGATCCCGAGCGTCTTCTGGCGCATCGCATCGATCTTGAAGCGCTTGTACATCTTGTCGAGCTGGTCCTTGACCGGTTCCATGCCGATGACGCCGTCAAAGTAGTGCGCGATCTCCGGGGCGTACTTGTCGTTGCCTCTGTACTGGACTTCGAGGAATCGCTGATCCCCCTTCTGCGGCGCCCACGCGGCACCCGCACCGAATGCGCCGTCATCCGCGCCGGCACTTTTTCCGGCGCTGCTGTCCTGCATTCCGTTGCTGGTGTTGGCGAAGCCAGATTCTTCATAGTCAGTACCGTCCTCTTCGGCCCATTTCTCGCTCGCCTCTTTGGCGCTTTCGCTGTGCGTGACGCTGTCGAAGAACGTACTGACCCGCTCCCCGTTCGCGTACTGCACCAGCTTCGTGCGCCCGTCCGGATACGTAACAAGAATGCGTCCGTTCATCTCGTCGTTGACAAACTCCCCCTCGTATACGACGCCGTCCGGCGAGGTCAGCCTGCCGTGCCCATGACGCGAGTAATAATTGTCGATGATCGGCATATCGCCTTCGTAGAACCAGCCGGCCAGCGATTGATTTTCGCGCTTCAGCCCGTACCAGTACTTCACCGGACCGAGCGGATCATACCCTCTGAACACCCCTTCCATGGCGTCACTGTTACCGAATTCTGTCCGGCAGTGTCCATCGATGCGGTCGTTGTGGTACTCGGCGATATAAGTCGCATTGACCGTATTGTCGTCATTGTAATAGATGGTCGTGCCCTTCCCCTCGCGGAGGTTGTGCGACCACTCGCCCTCGTACGTACTGTGATTGCTCGGAAACGAAGCCTTGCCGAAACCGTGCCACTCACCGTTCACAAAGTAGCCTTCATAAACACGGCCGTCCGCGTAGTGCATCGTGCCCTTGCCCGTGAGCTGGCCGCCGATCATTTCGCCGGCGTAGCGGCTGCCGTTATCGTATTGGATCTCCACCGTACCATCCGGTTTGTTAGTTCTCGTGTATCCCATCGCTCTGCTCGTTCCTTGTTCTGCTCGTCCCTTGCCGCCAGTCCGCGCCGTTTACTCCGCGCCGTCTGTCTGCAGTGCCCGCAGGACCTCCATTTTTGCCTGTTGATAGGCTTCCACCTGCATCTTCGCCGCCTCGCCGGGCGCTTCGGCGAACATCACTGCAAAGGTATTGCACGCCTCCACGACCGCCTGTTCCGCCGTCTTGCCGCTCATCACCGCATCCTCGATGCGCTCCATCAGGAGCGGGTCGTTCAGGATGTCCGCAAGGTCCGGATCTGCCGCAACGCATTCGTCGAGGGCATCCGCAAGACGCACCAGTTCACCGTCTTTATCGAGCCCTTCTTCGATCGCGCGGATCGCTGCTTTTTTCAGGATCTCTTTTTCCTCTGCCAGGGCTGCTTCGTTCGCTGTATTGATGTCTGTCATAATTGCTCCTTTTTATGCTTTCCGTTGCTTTTATGATACCGCCCCGCCCGCCAAAATAAAAGAAAAAACCGCCCGCCCCGGAACGGGACAGGCGATTCCTTTTCCCTGTGAAAAGACAGTGGCTCATGCGGCGCGCGTTAGCGCTTCACTTTCTCCGCGAGATACGCACTGACTTCTTCCGCCGTCTCGAGCGCAGCCACGTCCGCCGCGATGGCGTCCGCTTCGGCTTTGCTCCAGCGGCTGATCTCATACCGGGTGCGCAGGACGGATGTCGGCGCCACCGAGAACTCGTCGAGCCCGTAGCTGATCAGCAGCGGGATGAGCATCGGATCGGCCGCCGCCTCGCCGCACATGCCGACGGGGATCCCGGCCTCTTTGCCGGCGCCGATGATCTGCGCGAGCGCGCGCAGCACCGCCGGGTCGTACGTGTTATACAAGTACGCAACATTGCTGTTGCCGCGGTCCGCCGCCATGATGTACTGCGTCAGATCGTTCGTGCCGATGCTGAAGAAGTCGCAGTATTTCGCGAGCACAGGCGCCATGATGAAGGCCGCCGGGGTCTCGATCATCGTGCCCACCTTGGGCATGGGCATACCGAGCTCTTCCGCGAGCTCCGCGACCATCGCCTTCGCCTCCTTGAACTCGGAGATGGTGGTGATCATGGGCAGCATGATCCAGAGGTTACCGGTCGTGTCCGCGTTCGCGCGGATCATCGCGCGCAGCTGCAGGCGGTACGAGTCTTTGTTCTTCAGGCAGTACCGGATCGCCCGGTAGCCGAGGAACGGGTTTTCTTCCTTGACGAGATTCATGTACGGGATCTCTTTGTCCCCGCCCACGTCGAGCGTACGGATGATGACCGTCTTGCCCTCGAGCGTGTCGCAGACCTTCTTGTACCCTTCGTACTGTTCGTCTTCGCCGGGCATGCTCGAGCGGTCCATGAACAGGAACTCGGTCCGATACAGGCCGATGCCTTCGCCGTCGCGGTCTCTGGCCTGGATGCCGTCCTTCGGGTTGCCGATGTTGCAGAAGACTTCCTTCTTCTCGCCGTCCGCGGTGAGGGTCGGCTTGCCGACGAAGGCGCGCAGGCGTTCCTTCTCCTCGAAGTGCGCGGCGCGTTTTGCTTCATACTCTGCCTGCTGGTCCATGGTCGGGTCGTTGATGACCTGGCCGTTGATCCCGTCGACGATGACAAAACTGCCATCCTTAAGCGTGGCGACCGCCTGCTGCACGCTGAGCACAGCCGGGATCTCCAGCGCACGCGCCAGGATCGCCGAATGGCTGGTCATGCCGCCGCTTTCGGTGACGATGGCGACGACGTTCTCCTTGTTGAGGCCTGCCGTCATGGACGGAGTGAGGTCGTTGACCACGAGGACCGTGCCGGGGGGCAGCGTTCTGAGGTCTGTTTCCTCGATCCCGAGCAGGATCTTGAGCAGCCGGCTCTTGATGTCGTTGACATCCGTGGCGCGCTGGCGGGTCAGTTCATCCTCCGCCATGGAGAACATGCTCGCGAACATGTCGAGCACGGTCTCCGCCGCAGCTTCGGCGCACTTGTTGTCGTTCTTGACCAGATCGTCCATCTGGCTGATCATGAACGGGTCGCTGAGCATCGTCTCATGCGCCCGGATGATCATGGCTTCCTTCGGGTTGACCGAGGCTTCCATCTCTTCGGCCAGTTGGCGGGTCTGTTCTTTGAGTTTGTCGACCGCGTCATGGAGACGGTCGAGCTCTTTGTGCACCCCGATGACGGGGCGCTGTTCGTAGGTGATCTGCTGCTGGCTAACGGTCACGACCTTGCCGATGCCGATGCCCTCAGACGCAGCGATTCCTTTCAGCATAGCGGATACCTCCCGGGTCGTCCCTATTCTTCACCGAGGCCGTTGTCGATCATCTCGACCGCCTTCGCCATCGCTGCCTCTTCATCCGGGCCGTTCGCGCGGACTTCGAGCTCGGTGCCGCACTTGAGTGCTGCCGCGATGATGTTCATCAGGCTCTTGGCGTTGACTTCCTTATCCCCTGCGACGAGGAAAATGTCGCTGTCGAACTTCGCCATCTCCGCGACGAAGACCGATGCCGGACGCATATGAAAACCCTGGGAATTCACAACTTTTGTTTTCTGAGATACCATAGTGATCCTCCTTATCGTTATCTGAATGGCCGGGGCGATCCTCTACGGAATCGCTCTGCCGGACACTCTTATTATATACGCTTTCGTTACGCCTGCGGCTGCTTTTTCTTCAGGATCATCAGCATGAGCATCCCGGCTGCCGCACCTGCCACGAGGGCGATGAGGTAACCGAAGACGTTCGTGACGACCGGGAAGACGAAGATGCCGCCGTGCGGAGCCATCAGTTCGCAGCCGAACAGCATGGACAGCGCGCCGCCGAGCGCCGAACCAACGACGCAGGACGGGATGACGCGGAGCGGGTCAGCCGCCGCATACGGGATCGCGCCTTCTGTGATGAAGCACAGACCCATGATGTAGTTGACCGGGCC
>JAILFI010000105.1 GCA_024697655.1 Clostridiales bacterium | reverse complement strand
TGCACGCAGTGAATTTCTGCGGGCACTGCGGCGGAACAATGCGGCGCAGGCGTACAGCCTCCGCGGAGAGGCGGGCATCGATCCTGCGGCGATCTGCGGGGTCTTTCTGGCGCGCGGCGATCAGGCTGCCGCGGAATCGCTCCTCGAGCAGGCCGAAGAGGCCGGCCTGACCGTGCTGCGCACACGGGAAGAAGAGGAATTCTACGGCATTCTGCTGGCGGACGGCGATCCGCAGGCGCTGCTGCCCGCGGCGAACGAAGCGTACCGCGCCGGCCAGCTGGAAGACCGGACCGTGATCTACCATGTGACCGGGATCCAGGGACCGGAAGGCGCCGGCACGGCGTTCGCTTTGATCCAGGAAGCGCGGGATGCAGCCGCGGCGATCTGGCCGCACCAGGCTGTCCTGGACCGCTACGAGCTGGCGCTCGCCAGAAGCGCGGCGGTGATCCAGGAACAGGATCCGGTGCAGCGGCAGGAGTACAGCGCGTGGTTCGACCCGTTCAAAGATCTCACCCCGGCCAAACGGCGGCAGT
Source organism: Clostridiales bacterium (assembly GCA_024697655.1). Next base: position 2,472 of record JAILFI010000105.1, on the reverse strand, counting down.
TCCTGGAGACACTCGAGGTGTTCGTACTGGATGCGGGGCGGAGCACGCAGCGGACGGCGGAACTGCTCGGGATCCACACCAATACGGTGCAGTACCGGCTCCACCGCGTCGAGGAAAAGATGGGGATCAACCTGCTGCAGGGACCCGGCGCACCCGGTCTGGTGCTGGCGCTGGCACTGCGGCGGCTCCGGAAGGCAGGCGCAAAAGGCAGGGCGTAACAGCGGACCGTTTCACAGTCACTATATATTGAAAAAGGGTGGCGATTCCGCGAAAAACAACTATATATAGTGCTTTTTTGCGGCTTTTTGCCGAAGGGTAAGGCAAGTTCGTGAAAAAGGTGACAAAAAAGGCTCGTGATAGACGATTTTTCTTGATTTACCAACGTCTATCATGTATAGTTTATTTGGTGTTTTTTACGGTATAGGCGTTATTTTTGCGCCGAAACCCGAAACATAGAAGCCACAATAAGGAGGAGTCTAAGATATGAGTAAGCTTGAACAGCTCCGCGAGAAAAAGGCAGCAATGCTTCTCGGCGGAGGCGAAAAGAGAATCCAGGCCCAGCATGACCGCGGCAAGAAGACCGCGAGAGAGCGTCTTGACCTGCTGTTCGACGAAGGCACATTCGTAGAGCTCGAGACATTCGTTGCTCACAGATGCACCAACTTCGACATGGCAGAGAAAGAACTGGCCAGTGAAGGCGTCGTTGTCGGTTACGGCATGGTCGACGGCCGTCTGGTCTTCGCATTCTCGCAGGATTTCACCGTCGCCGGCGGTTCCCTGGGTGAAATGCACGCGTACAAGATCGTGCAGGTCCAGGAGATGGCCCTGAAGATGGGTGCACCGTGTGTCGGCATCAACGACAGCGGCGGCGCGCGTGTTGAGGAAGGTGTTGCGGCCCTGTCCGGCTATGCACGCATCTTCAAGAACAACACCATCTGCTCCGGCGTTATCCCGCAGATCTCCGTGATCCTCGGCCCCTGCGCAGGCGGTGCGGTCTACAGCCCGGCGATCACCGACTTCATCTTCATGGTCGACAAGACCAGCCAGATGTTCATCACCGGTCCGGCTGTTATCAAGACGGTCACCGGCGAAGATGTCACGGCTGAAGAGCTCGGCGGCGCGAAGACCAACCTGGGCAAGAGCGGCAACGCGCACTTCGTAGGTGCAACGGAAGAAGAGACCATCGAAGCGGTCAAGAAGATCCTCGGATACTTCCCCTCCAACAACATGGAGATGCCGCCGGTCTACGCATGCACCGACGATCCGAACAGAGCCTGCCCGGAACTCGAAACGATCATTCCGGACAACCCGAACAAGGCTTACGATATGTACGAGGTCATCAAGAGTCTGGCCGACAACGGCGAGATCTTCGATATCTCCTCTACATTTGCCAGAAATATCATCACCTGCTTCATCCGCATGAACGGCCAGTCGGTCGGCGTTATCGCCAACCAGCCGAAGGTCGGCGCGGGCTGCCTGGACATCGATGCGTCCGACAAGGCGGCGAGATTCATCAGAAGATGTGATGCGTACAACATCCCGATGCTGACCATCTGTGACGTTCCCGGATTCCTCCCCGGCGTTGGTCAGGAATACGGCGGCATCATCCGCCACGGTGCGAAGATGCTCTACGCATACTCTGAAGCGACCGTTCCGATGGTCACACTGATCACCAGAAAAGCTTACGGTGGTGCATACGTTGCAATGTGCAACAAAGACCTCGGTTCCGACGTCAACCTGGCATGGCCGACCGCACAGGTCGCCGTCATGGGTGCCTCCGGCGCTGTAAACAGCAGTTCCTCCATCAAGAAGGAGATCAAAGCGGCAGCGGATCCGGTCGGCATGACCAAAGAAAAGGTTGCGGAATACGAAGAAAACTTCAACAACCCGTATGTCGCTGCCAAACTGGGCTACGTCGATGACGTCATCGAGCCGGCCCAGACCCGTCAGCGCATCATCAGTGCTTTCGACATGCTGGCGTCCAAGAGAGTCAGCCTGCCGGCCAAGAAGCACGGCAACATTCCCCTTTAGGGAGGTGAAAGCAGCATGAGTTTAATGGAACAATTCGCAAATCCGGAATTCTTCGGAAACCTGTCTTTCGGGGAGAAGATGGCCGGAACCGGCATCACAGCCCTGATGGGCATGGGCATCACCTTCGCTATCCTGATCATCCTCTGGGTCATGATCGCTTTTATGACAAAGATCATTCGTGGCTTTGAGAATACAGGAAAGAAGAAGGCAGAGGCACCGGCGGCAGCGCCTGCAGCTCCGGCAGCAGCGGCTCCCGCGGCGGCAGCAGCAGCGCCTGCAGCAGGTGGTGCGTCCCCTTTAGCTGAGTCCGCCTCCGACGACCAGCTCATCGCAGTCATCGCGGCGGCGATCGCAGCGGCGGAAGGCGGCGCGGCAGCTCCGAGCTTCGTGGTCAAGAAGATCCAGCGGCTTGCTGGTCCTGCCACAGCGTGGAATATGGCT
>JAILFI010000103.1 GCA_024697655.1 Clostridiales bacterium | reverse complement strand
TCATAGACACCCCGCCCATAACAATGGCGGGATATGCTTCCGGATCGGATTCCATCTTTTCCGCATTGTAAGACGATGCATCAAAATTCAGCGTCAGGGTCGGCTCCATGATGCTGTCGTCATGAAATACATAGACCTCATAGGCGCCGTTTTCCTCCTTTATATACGGATTGCCGCTGGAAAAACTCTTCGGCGCGTAGAGATGGAGGTCTGTCCCGTCATACCAGAAAGACGCACGCGTCATCCATTCCGAACTCATGGCCGGTATCGGGCTGAACGTATCCTCCCCGACAATATAAAGAATGTACGGATTCTCTGCCGACGCATCTTCCTCCATGGTCAGCGTCATCGCAGAGCGCGGGCTTGCAAGGTGCACCGTCTTCCGGTACTGTGCCATTTCTTCGCGATTCCGATACAGCAGACTATAGACCTGATCGTATTCCGCATCCGCGATAAGGTTGCATTCTTTGGCAGGGATCTCATAATAGACAAGATCACAGCCGCTCCCCATCTCCGCTGCAGTCAGATCCGCAAAGGAAGATATGTCAGGAGTTCCCTGTGACATTGCAGCCTCGTAGTCCATCTTCTTGAACACAAAGGTAAACTCTTTCTGAGCTGCCTTTGTATCTTCTGCAGGCTCCGCAGCCGGTGTTTCCTGCGGCTCTTCCTCAGGAACTGTCTGCTCATTCTGCTCTGCCGGATCCGGTTCTGACTGCTCCGTTGGATTTACTTCTGTATTCTCCGCCGGTGCGGCCTCCGCATCACCGCCCGCAGCCTCTTCCGCGTCAGCCGGCTGCTCTTTCGCTTTTACCGTCACATCCTCTGACGGTTCAGGAAGATCAGAGTCCTCCGGTGCTTCGTTCGTCAGTTGGCTGTCCGCCGGTGATTCGACAGTAACACCGCTGTCCGTTCCTTCGGCAGGCTCCCCTTCGCCTGCACCGAAAACGAATGCCGAATAGCTTGGCAGGATCATGAGCACCGTCATGAGTAATACCAATAGCTTTGTAGACTTCTTTCTCGCTTTCACGACAATATCCCCCCTCGTGAAGATAATGACGAATATCCGGCTGTCATCCCATATGACACCCCATTGCCGATTATGTGTATATTGCAACAAATACAATATACTTGGGTACAAAAAACCTATCAATGGATTACCCTTAATGAGCGTCGTATATTGCTCATGTAACAACCAGTGATTTAACAACCAGCGATTTATAAACAAAAAAACACCTTCCTTCCGGAAGATGCTTCCTTGCATTCGTGCTGCATCCCTGCTGCCGGGGATATCTATCTTAACAGATACGTGTCGATCAGCCGGGCGACCCCGTCCTCATCATTCGTCCATGGAGAAACCATATCCGCCGCAGCAAGGACCGCCTCTGTCGAGTTTTTCATCGCGATGCCGAGACCGGCGTATTCCAGCATCGGCAGATCGTTGGTCTCATCGCCGGCCGCAATGGTTTCTTCCGGCGCCACTCCCAGCAGTTCGCCGATCCGCTTTAGGCAGAGACCTTTGGAAACTTCACGATGATTGAATTCAATGAACTGCGGTGCCGACGTACTGACGTTGAGCCGGCCGGCCAGGCTGTCCGTATACTCCGCCAGCCATGCGGCAATGTTGTCCGCTGTGTCGTACCAGAGGATCTTGGCGATCGGCTGTTCCAGCATCTTCTCATCGTTCTCAATCAGTAAAGGTTCGACCCCGGACATCTTTGCATAGGTGGTCAGCACCTCGTCCCAGACATCCCCGTACATGTCCTGACCGACCCACACGAATACCTGCGTCCCGCGCTCCCGGGCCGCCTGCAGGACCATCCTGGCGTCCGCTTTTTCCATCGGCCGTTCATAGTAGATCTTTCCTGTCATGTCCACGATCATGGCCCCGTTGAAAATACCGAACGGCTGACTGAGCGGCAGATCGGGCGCGAACTGGCGGATCGCCACAAGGGACCTGCCGGAGACGACCGTAACGTATTTTCTGGCTTCGTTCACGCGGCGGATCGCGTCGGTCGTCGCCGGCGCAACTTTCGAGCGGCTATTGAGCAGTGTGCCGTCCATGTCGGACGCAAACAATCGATACATATAGTTGTATTCCCCTTCCCCTTCAGCCTTTTACAGACTGTCTGCAGAAAAAGCGCCGCCTTTGTCAGGCGGCGCACAGTTTCTTAAATCAAAGCGCCTTCATGCGTTCCAGCGCTTCGAGCGTATTCTCATACGTGCCGAATGCGCTCATGCGGAAATATCCTTCTCCGCTCGGACCGAACCCGCTGCCGGGCGTACCGACAACGTTCGCCTTTTCAAGCAGGAAATCGAAGAAATCCCAGGAGCTCATCCCGTCCGGAGTCTTCATCCATACGTACGGCGCGTTGATACCGCCGGAAACGGTATAGCCGAGATCGGTCAGAGCCGCATGGATGGTGTGTGCGTTTCTCATGTAGTACGCGACCTGCTCGCCGAGCTGCGCTTTGCCTTCCGCGGAGTAGACCGCTTCGCCGGCTTTCTGGATGATGTACGGTGCCCCGTTGTATTTGGTGCCGTGGCGTCTTGCCCACAGCGCGTGCAGGCTGGTCCCGCCGCACTTGACATCCTTCGGGACGACTGTGTAGCCGAGGCGCACACCGGTGAATCCGGCATTCTTCGAGAAACTGCGCAGTTCCAGCGCGCACTCTCTGGCGCCTTCGCACTCATAGATCGAATGCGGGACATCCTCTTCAGAGATGTAGGCTTCGTATGCCGCATCGTACAGGATGAGGCAGCCTTCTTTGCGTGCATAGTCCACCCAGTCCTGCAGCCGCGCCTTTGTGATGGTGGCACCGGTCGGATTGTTCGGGAAGCACAGATAGATCAGGTCCGGCCGCTCCGCCGGCAGTTCCGGCGAAAAGCCGTTCTCCGCCGTGCAGGGCATATAGATCACATCGGACCAGGTGCCTGCCGATTCGTCATATGTGCCGGTACGGCCCGCCATAACATTGCTGTCGACGTAGACCGGATAGACCGGGTCTGTGACGGCGATCTTGTTGTCGACCGCGAAGATTTCCTGGATATTGCCGCTGTCGCACTTGGCGCCGTCGGAGACGAAGATCTCGTCCGCGCTGATCTCGCAGCCGCGCGCCTTGAAATCATTCTCCGCGATCGCGTTGCGCAGGAATTCATACCCGAGATCCGGCGCATAGCCTTTGAAGGTCGCCGCATCCGCCATCTCGTCGACCGCGCTATGCAGCGCCTCGATGATGACCGGGGCGAGCGGCTGCGTCACATCGCCGATGCCCATGCGGATGATCTTTTTATCCGGATTGGCTGCCTCGAACGCGCCGACCTTGCGGGCGATCGTCGAGAACAAATAACTGCCCGGCAATTTCAGATAGTTGTCATTGATCTTGTACATTTCTTTCCTCCTTATTCAACGGCGAGTGGAACTAGTTCACTTTTACGCCGGTTTTTTCTGCTTCTGCGGCCACTTTCTGAAGTACCCACGCCAGATCCACGACCACGGACGGGTCATCGCGCAGCGCCGGGATGGTCGCCCCGAATTTGATCGCGCAGTCGTCGTAGAGCGATTTTTCGAACGGCACGACGCCGAGGCTGCCCTCCTGGTTGACCAGCTCGAACGCATAGCTGCCGTCAGTGCCGATCAGAAACAGGATCTCGTCATACTGCAGTTCCTGATTGCGCTGGAGATTGGAGATGACGATGGCCTTGGTGAATTCGATGACGCGGTCGTCGAGTCCGGCGTCGAAGATGGTCAGTTTTTCACGGAGCTGATTCTGCGACGGCACGAGGCGTATGACGTAATCTTCCGTCCCGGCAGCCATCAGTTCCTGCAGTGCTTTCTGCGCCTGCGATTCCTCTTTGTTCGTGCCGGTCAGGATAGCATATGCCTCGTCATATCCTTCCTGGGTCGTGCAGTAGTGCACCATCAGTTTGTCCTCGGGCTGATGGTACAGGATGTCGAAGTTCACGTTCACCCCGGTCTTGCATTCCGGGCAGTCAAACCGGAACGCCTCACCGCTGCGCACTTTGTAGCGCATCTCCGGGTCGTCTGCCGTGTTGACGCTGCCCCAGATCGTGAAGGGGTGCTCCTTGCCGCACTTGGGGCATTTGATCAGTTCTGTTTTTTTCAGTGACATTGTATGGCTCCTTTATTGTAATACAGCCATTATACGGAATCGCATAGTCAGATGCAAGCAAGCGCGGCTGGCAGGGAATTCTTTTCGGCGAACTGAAAACGTTCGCCTCAAAGGCATTCCCTGCGCCGCGCTTTTATCATCTCCTGCTTCGTTCCCAAAAGCGGGTTTTATTCCTCGAACTGGCTGTTGTACAGTTTCGCGTATGCACCATCCCTGGCGAGCAGTTCCTCGTGAGTGCCCTGCTCGACGATGTCGCCTTTATCGATCACAAGGATCGTGTCCGCATCCTTGATGGTCGACAGCCTGTGCGCGATGATAAAACTCGTCCGGCCGTGCATCAGGTTGGTCATGGCCTGCTGGATCAGCCGCTCGGTACGTGTGTCGACCGAGCTGGTCGCCTCGTCCAGGATGAGGATCGGGTTGTCTGCCAGCATCGCGCGGGCGATCGTCAGGAGCTGCTTCTGCCCCTGCGAGATGTTGTCCGCATCCTCGTTGATCTTCGTATCGTAGCCTTCCGGCAGCGTTTTGATGAAGTGGTGGATGTGCGCCGCCTTGGCTGCCTCGATCATCTGCTCGTCGGAGGCGAAAGGGCGTCCGTACTTCAGGTTTTCCCGCATCGTACCGGAGAACAGCCAGGTATCCTGCAGCACCATCGCGAAGTGATCGCGAAGATCGCCGCGGGAATAGTCTTTGATATCTTTGCCATCGACCAGGATCCGGCCGCCGTTCAGTTCATAGTAGCGCAGCAGCAGCTTGACGAGCGTCGTTTTGCCGGCTCCGGTCGGTCCGACGATGGCGACGCGGCTGCCCGGCTCTGCCGTGAACGTGAAATCCTTGATGATCGTATGCCCCGGCTTATAGCCGAAGGAGACATGTTCGAAATCCACGCGGCCTTCCGCCGCATCGATCATCGCGCGCCGCGTCCTGTCCGCCGCCTCGTGCGATTCCTGTCTCATTCCGCGTCCCAGTTCCCGCTTCGCCGTGCCCTCAAAAGCACCGGGTTCTTCCTCCTCATCGATGATCTCGAAGATGCGCTCCGCTGCTGCCGCTGTGGACTGCAGGAGATTCGCCGCATTGGCGACCTGCTGGAGCGGCTGATTGAAGTTGCGCACGTAGTGGATGAACGCCTGGATGTTGCCGATGCTGACGCGGCCGGCGATGGCCAGATAGCCGCCCAGGATGCAGACCAGCACGTACCCCAGGTTGCCGATGAGGTTGGTAGCCGGCATCATGATGCCGGAGAGGAACTGCGACTTCCAGGCCGATTCGTAGAGCTTGTCGTTCATCGCGTCGAATTCCGCCTGGCTTTCTTCCTCTTTATTAAACACCTTGACCACGGTGTGACCGGTGAACATCTCTTCGACATGCCCGTTGACTTCGCCGAGGTATTTCTGCTGGTTCTTGAAATGCCCCTGCGACTTGCCGACGACGAGCTTGATCATCACCATCGACATCGGCAGTACGAGCAGCGCCACAATCGTCATGATGAAGCTGATGCGGATCATCATTGCCAGCGTGCCGAGAATGGTCACGGCCGCCGTGATGACCTGCGTGATGCTCTGCGACAGCGACTGGTTGACAGTCTCGATATCGTTGATGACGCGGCTCTGGTATTCGCCGTGTGTCATGCCGTCAAAGTACTTAACGGGCAGTTTGTCCATCTTCTCGGACAGGAGCCGGCGGAATTCATAGGTGATCGTCTGCGAAACGCCGGCCATGATAAAGCCCTGCGCAGTAGAAAACGCGAAGCTGATGCCGTACAGGCCGATCAGGAACACGATGATCCTGAGCAGCGCCTGATAATCGACGCCGGTGCCGCTCGAAAGCCCCTTCACGATGGTGTCCGTCGCACTGCCGAGGATCAGCGGGGAGACGATCGAGAAAACGGTGCTCGCGATGGCGAACAGCAGCACGAGGATCAGGCGGAACTTATAAGGCGCCAGATAGCCGAGAAGTTTTTTCATCGTCCCCTTCAGATCGGTCGCTTTCTCACCGGGCATCATGGCCGCGGTGCGGCTGCCGGGGCCGTGCTTGGGCTTGCCGGCCTGGGATTGTCTGGGTGCTGCCATCCTACGCCACCCCCTTTCCCAGTTCTTCTTCGCTGAGCTGTGACATCGCGATCTCTTTGTAGACGCTGCAGCCTGCGAGCAGTTCCTTGTGGGTGCCGCGGCCGACGATCCTGCCGTCTTCCATGACGAGGATCTGGTCGGCGTCCATGATCGTGTTGATGCGTTGAGCAACGATGATAAGTGTCTTATCGGAAGCGCTTTCCTTCAGCGCCTTGCGCAGCGCCGCGTCGGTCTTGAAGTCGAGCGCGCTGAAACTGTCGTCAAAAATGAGGACCTGCGGGTCTTTGATCAGCGCTCTGGCGATCGACAGGCGCTGTTTCTGACCGCCGGACACGGACGTGCCGCCCTGTGCGACCGGCGTGTCAAATCCCTCCGGCAGTTCGCGGATGAAGGACAGGGCCTGCGCCGTCTCCGCTGCCCGCTCCAGTTCCTCTTCTGTGGCATCCCGTTTGCCGTAGCGCAGGTTGTCCGCGATGGTCCCGGTAAAGAGCAGACCCTTCTGCGGCACGTAACCGACGGCCGCCCGCAGGGACTTCCGCGGCATGGTCCGGATGTCCTGCCCGTCGAGGCTGATACTGCCTTCCGTGACATCGAACAGACGCGGGATGAGGCTGATCAGGCTCGACTTGCCGCTGCCGGTGCCGCCGATGATGGCGGTCGTCGTGCCGGGCGCGGCGGTGAAGGTGATGTCATCCAAAGTCTTTTCCTCGGCATCGGGGTATGCAAAGCTGACCCCGTCAAAGACGATCT
>JAILFI010000038.1 GCA_024697655.1 Clostridiales bacterium | reverse complement strand
CTTCGGTTTTTTCAGCGATTCCAGGGAATATACAAACCACTGCTGATCATGCCCCTTCTTTTGGCTGCCCTCCGTATCACGATGATGATCAGCACGTCTTACGACGACGGGTTCGTCCTGTCCCGCGAAGTCATCGTACAGTCGGCCGCCTATGTCCTCGGCGCCGGTATGATCCTCCTGATCGTCAACATCGACTACACGGTCTTTCAGGATGTGATCAAGTGGATCTACATCGGTTCCATCGGTCTTTTGCTGCTCGTCTACGTCCCGTTCATCGGTGTCGAGCACTTCGGCGCGCGTTCGTGGATCAATCTGGGCTTTATGGATGTCCAGCCGTCCGAGATCGTCAAGATCACATTCATGATCCTGTTCGCCGACTATCTGGAAAAGCACAAAAACGATCTGCGGACGTTCATGGGGCTTGGCAAAGCGATCCTTTACTGCTCCCCGTTCATCCTGATCGTCGTCAAGGAAGACCTCGGTTCGGCGCTGGTCTTTATCGCGATCTTCATCGCGATGGTGTTCTACGCAGGGCTTGACTACCGGGTCTTCGCGAAGTGCGCGGCGATCGTCATCCTGATGATCCCCTTCGCCTACCGCTTCATGGCATACCATCAGAAAGTCAGGATCGACGCGTTCCTGCACCCGAACAATCTGTCGCTCGAAGGCAACTATCAGGTCTACCAGTCCAAGATCGCGATCGGCTCGGGCGGCCTGTTCGGCAAAGGCCTTTTCCAGGGCACCCAGAAAGGGCTGCAGTTCCTGCCCGTCCGCAATTCCGACTTCATCTTCTCCGTCATCTGCGAGGAACTCGGTTTCATCGGCGGTGCCGCGGTCATTCTCATCTACGCCTGGCTGCTCTTCGCGATCGCGCGCGTAGCCCGCACCTGCAAAGACATGTTCGGTTCCCTGATCATTATAGGGATCATCGGCATGCTCGCATTCCAGATCTTTGAGAACATCGCCATGACGATGGGCATCATGCCGGTCACCGGCATCACGCTGCCCTTCCTGAGCTACGGCGGCAGCTCCATTATTTCGAATATGATCTGCCTCGGGTTCGTCTACAACATCGCGATAAAAAATAAAGAGATCCAGTTCTAGACCGGATCTCAATAAATATCGGTATGAGCGGAGCGGTTCTGTACGGAATCGCTCTTTTTTATCTGTGTGACAGTCCGCCTGCAGCAGCTTCTACTGCTGTTACGACAGCGCATCTATTCTTTACAATAAATTTAATATTGACACCTGCAAATGTCATACCGTAGATCAGTTCAGGATCGTCCTGGTACGGCGGCCGCGGATCCGCCGCCAGCAATTCACGTACCAGATCTTCCTTTCCCTCCGGGAGTGCTGCGGCCAGTTCCGCAGGGATGTTGACATCGAGTTTTTCCTGCCCGCCGCTCTTCCAGCTGCCGGCTGTGTATCCCGGCGCCGCGTCAGGAATACTGTCAGAATACGGGATATACGGTTTGATGTCATACAGCGGTGTCCCGTCCATCATATCCACACCGCGGATGCGGATGTATGGATACGCGCCGGTACCCGCCGGTCCGTTCCAGGGCGTTTCCTCCTCTTTGCACGTGATGACCGCTTCGATCCGTACAACAGACAGCCCCAGCTGATTGGGACGGAACGGAGACCGCGATGCGAAGACGCCCACCTTGCGGTTGCCGCCAAGTCTGGGCGGCCGCACCATCGGCTGCCAGCCTTCTCCCCAGATTTCCGCCGCCCTGCTGAACTGCCAGATGAGCCAGAGATGGGAAAAGCCCGTCAGCTCCCGCAGGGCATCCGGATTGCGGTAAGAAGGCGCAAAAACAATGATCCCCGGAAGGTCTTCGACCACCCCGCTCTGGCGCGGCACGCCGAACTTTTCCGGGAGATCTGTATGGATCGTCGCGATGGGGGTGAGCATATGCACCCCTTCTTTCCGGACGCTGTCCATCCTCACACCCCCGCAAGGATGCGGTCTGCGATGCGCTCCATATTCTGTGTAATGTAGGAATCCTCCTTCATCACGATGGGCACACCGCGGGTGGCGGAAACCAGAATATTATCGTCATACTGGATGATGCCGGCGACATTCATGCGGATCCCGCGCGAGACAGAAGAGATCCCCGGGATGACGCCCATACTCATCAGATCACCTTTGACCTTATTGAAAACACAGTACCGCTGCTCGATACCCAGCCGGATCAGTTCCCGGTCAACAACATCCGCGTCACGGATCGCGGCGGTGTCCGCCTCCGTCACAACGACAGCCTTCTCCGCTGCCGCGGCAGCCAGTTCAAAGCCTTCCCCGATCCCCGCCGGCGCATCGATAATGATATAGTCAAATGCTTCGCCGAGTTTTTCACAGAGGATCTGCATGTGCAGTTCGGTGATATCCCGCTCATCCCTGTTGGGAGACGCGGCGATGAGATACAGCGATTCGAACCGTTTGTCCCGGATCAGCGCCTGTTTGATCCGGCACATGCCGGAAAGCACATCCATGACGTTGTAAACGACTTTGCTTTCCAGACCAAGATACAGATCCAGATTGCGCAGCCCCATATCCATATCAACGAGCACGACGCGTTTGCCGCGCATAGCGAGCACAGCGCCGAGGTTGGATGTGAACAGTGTTTTCCCCGTCCCGCCTTTACCGGATGCGACGACGATGACGTTTCCCATTTCCTATCTCCTTTACCGGATCACATTGCGGACGATGAGGTCCTTGTAATCATTACTCTGTTTCATATACGCACCGATGACTTCCTTGACGATCGGTGCTGCATTGGCAGCGGTCGCCCCCTGCGGCACCATTGCGACGACTGCGATCTGCGGGTCATCCGCCGGCGCCAGCGCTACGACCCAGGCGAAGTTTTCATAGTCTGCCTTGAACTGGTCGATGGTTGCTTCGGAAACACCCGCCAGGTTGATGACAGCGCGCCGCACTGCCGTATCACGGCTGCTGTAGGTGGACGGATATTCCTCCATCAGCCTTGTCATTTCCTCCTCGATCTCTCCCCAGGAAACATCCGGTGCGATCTCGCCGAGGTGGGACTTGATATACTCCACTTCAGAGGGCGGATTGATCTTACCTGCACGCTCTGCGGTACCGGTCTTTGCCGCGACATCGACATCAAGACCTTCGAATATCTTGGAAACCGAAGAATCCTCACCGCTGCCGACCAGCTTCATGCCCCGCATGATGTACTCGATATAGTTCTCGTCGCTGATATCGATCCGTTTTCCGGGACCGCGTTCATTCAGGCCCTGATCCTCAACGGACCGGATCAGCGTCACTTCATTGAAAATGCCGTCATTGCCCAGCGTTGCGATATAGTTCGCCATCTGCAGCGGTGTGTAGGCGTTTTCGCCCTGTCCGATGGAGAGGTTGAATGTATCACCGGTCGACCAGGCTGCCTGCGGATAGTAGTCGTAGAGGATCATCTCGCCGACCCTCTGGCGCGCACTGTCCTTGATACCGACATCCGGCATCAGGTCGTCGTAGAGCATGTTCCAGGTAAGCTTGTCTTCCGCGAGCCATCCTTTCATTTTTTCGATACTGCGGTCGAGCTGGGCGGGATTCTTATAGATATTTGGTTCAAAGAACGCTTCCGCGTTCGCGTACAGGACATAACTCAGATTGGTCTGCAGCGTTTCGAGACGCCGCGCCTCAGAAGGCACAGGGATGACCGCTTCACTGATCTCTACACCGGTCGGCTTGCCCAGACCGTACTCCTCTGCGAAATGCGTGATATCAGTATAGTCGATATCGTATCCGAGCGGCTGCTCGAGCGCCCAGTCATACCCGGTGGAAATGTCATAGAAGTAATAGTTACAGGAAACTTCCAGCGCGCGGTACAGGTTCAGATACCCATGATTGGTCCGGTTGGTATTCCACGCAACGCAGGCAAAGGTGTGACCTGCGGTTTCGATCGCCCCCTCGTCTTTCAGAAGCCAGTCCGGATCCAGCCCCTTTTCCAGGGCAGCCGTTGCTGTGACCGGTTTGAACGTTGAGCCGGGCTGTACGGTCGCCATCGTCGCCAGATTGTACAACGGCGCAGGTGCGAGCGGATCGCGCAGGTTCGTGCTCTGCAGGCTGTCCCAGTCCTTCTGGCTGATCCCTTCCGAGAACAGGTTCGGATCATAGTCCGGATAACTCGCCATCGCCAGGATCTCATGGGTATTGACATCGATGCAGACCACGGCGCCTGTCTTGGCGTTCGGCGACATTTTGGTGATCGTTGTGTTCCCGTATTCGCTCTGGATGGTTCCGCTCGTCTGGATCGCATTCAGCGTCTTCTCGAGCCCTTCTTCCGCTGCCTTCT
>JAILFI010000215.1 GCA_024697655.1 Clostridiales bacterium | reverse complement strand
CAGCTTCTCCGGATCGTGCTGGACATTGGCCTTGAACAGACGCTCCTCGCCGTCGAAAACCGCCAGCTTCGTGGACGTCGATCCCGGACTCAAAGTAAAAATCTTATAGCCCATGTATTCTCCTTTACTTACTCTGCCTTGCGACAACTGATTTTACCGCAAGCCTGACCCACTCCGCTGAGCTAACGCCTGCAGCTTCGTTCCTGTCAGAATGCTTGCTTGTAAATTCAGTTGTCTCCGCGGCGATATCTGTCAGCAGCCCGACGAAAATGCGGTTTCACAAGCGTGTATTGCGGGACGAACGATGACGAAATCCACTGACTACGAAGACTTGATACCCGGGTCAAGAACATATCGTCGGGTGAATGACCCGGGTATCTAGGTCGCAGTTGTCAGTTAGTTCGTCGATGTGAGCCGCACACGCGGGGAAACCCTGTTTCCGGAGGGCTGCTCCGAACTCATATCTCCGCCTTATCTATATACGTAGTCGCCCGCGCGATACTTCGGCGGGATCACCGGGCACTGGATGAAGGACTCATACTTTCCGCCGGTGTAGATGATCTGGTTGCCGTGGTTGTCGGTATCCCATGCCAGCGGCTCGAACCATCCTTCACGGATATAGCGGCCAGCGATCTGGATGCGCAGCTTCTCGCCTTTGTGATAGATACGCGCGGTCGGCACGATCTCGATATCAACCGGAACGATCTCGCCCGGCTCGACCTTCAGCTCGCGCTTGTGGGCCATGACCGGATTGACCATGACGCCGTCGATCTTCAGAGACTCTTTCTCGGAAATCTCACGATGCGAGATCCGGCACTTGCCCCAGGCGCCCGGATGCGGCACATTCAGGGTATACCACGGGATCCAGTTGCCGTCCGCGTCTGCTTTCTGGATATTGATGAACATATCCATGTCGTTGTAGGACTCAGCCGCCACGAACAGATGCAGGTACATGTACCCTGTGATCTCCGTGTCTTCGTCAAACTGCATATCGAAGCAGACCTCGCCGGTATTGCCGTCGTATTTCACGCAGCCTTCCTTTTCAACCGGCTCTTTGTGCATGGTCAGGTTGTTGTTGTCAGAAGCATCCAGATAATACTTCGTATACTGCGTCCGTTTGATCGGGAACTCATTCTCCGGACGATGCACCTGATAATCGCAGTCATATGCATCCATGATGTCGATGCGGACACGCGGTGTCATCTCCCAGCCGTTGTGAATGCCCTTCAGATAGCGGTCATAGAACAGCTTCAGATCGATCAGGTTTTCCGGTGTGTAGGTATCCGGCCACTCGAAGTCACGATGGGCACGCAGCCATTTCCGTTTGGAACGGCACTTCCGGAACGCGTTAAAGCTGCCGCGCAGATGGAAGTGTGAGAAACCGGCTGTCTGATAAACGGCGCATTTCACTTTGCTGAAATCCGGACGTTTGTCTTCCCAGTATCCGTTCATCAGCGGATACTTGATCGCCATATCAACCTGGCTGTCGACACCACAGGTACCCGTGACCTGGGCCGAGATGAACTTGTTGAAGGAAAGAGCCGGCACGCCGCCTTCATAGAAGGACTCGCGATACAGGTCTGTGGAGCTCTCCCACGGGGCGATGCATTCCAGATGCGGCGGCGCCATGGAGGCGATCCCCCACTGCGTCATGGCCACACCGGAGTTGCCGCACATACCGACCTTGCCGTTGCACCACCACTGCTGTGCGATCCACTCGACGAAATCATAGCCGTCCTCGCGGTCCTGATGCGTGAACATATGGACGTTGCCTTCGGAATGACCGGCGCCGCGGGTGTCGACGTTGGCGACTGCATAACCCTGATAGCACCAATACAGCGGATCGGAAGACTCAAACTTTGCGAACTTGGATACTGTGTGAGGCGGCACGCCCATGATCTGCCATTCGCTCATGCCTTCGCCCGGCCTCTTGCCGAACCAGGACCAGGACACGATGACCGGATACAGCTGGGACGCGTCTTTCGGACGATAGATATCGGTATAGATGGTCACGCCGTCACGCATAACGACCGGCACATCCTGATCACACATGACACCCGGCGCGCATTCATAGGTACGCTGATTGAAAGCCGGGCAGAAGCCCTGTCCCATGCGGGCCATCGGATCTTCCGAAGCAGAAAGATCTACGGACGGATCCACAGCCGTGGGTTTCCGGGCGACCATGTAGATAGCCTCGATCTCCTCGCCCTGGAACATCTCTTTGATGGCAAAACGCTTGCGGGCATTGATCTCGGCGTCGTGGTCGGATTTTGCGACATTGTCCGGCTGTTTCGGCGGATCAATATAATACGCGCCTTCCGGAAGCTCATCGCTGCCGCCCTTTTCACCCGGTGCTTTCTGCATCGGTGCTGCCGGTGCCGCAGGTGCTGCCGGAGCTGCCGGTGCTGCTGCCGCTGCGGGAGCCGCTGCCGGTGCTGCCGCCGGCTCATCGTCGTCATCGTCCAGAGATTCTTCCAGGCACTCCGTTACGATGAAATCGATGGCTTCTCCGAATGTCTCTTTGCGGCGGAAATCCATGAACGGGATCTCCGTATCAAATTCATCCTCCAGGAATGTCGTGATCTGTGTGATCTGAGTGGATTTTGCATTCAGGTCTTCGGCAAACCGGGTCAGATCGGAAAGACCTGCTGCGGCTACGCCGAATACACCGGCTGCACGCTCAATGAGTTTCTGCTTTACTTCTCTGCGAATTCCCATAGATGTTTTCCTCCTTAAACTGGGTGTTACATTGAGTTTTTTTACAACGCCATGTGTTTCCTTACATCCCGGCTTCGTTCTGCCGGCATGCCGGATCAGGCGGATGTATCGTTGCTAACCGGACCAGGCGGATGTATCGTTTTAACAGAAGACGAACTGTCCGTGTCCGCTGCGCTTACAGAATATCTTTAAACGTCTCGATCGCCGTCCTGGCCTGCCCGTAGTCGACCATCTGGCGGTCCACTTCGATATTCAGGATCGGAAGATCCGCTGCCTGACAGGCTTTCCGGATCAGCGGATAGTCGAATTCTTCCGGATCACAGAACTTCGTCATCACGGCCAGCACGCCCTTCGCATCTGCCTGCTTTGCGTCCTCTACAATCTTTTCGACCCGCTTCTTATCCGCATCGTAAAGCAGCGTGTCGTTGTCCATCGAGCAGAACTTCTCGACAAGGCGGTCCATCGGCGATCCTTCCGCCGGCGCGTCCACACGGTACTGACGGCTCTCCGCCGCCACGTCGTCGCAGACGATCTGCATACCGTTCTCATCCAGGATCTGCAGCAGATCCGGCGCGTCACACAGAATACCCGTCGTCATGATACGGATCTTTTTGCCGACTCCTGCATTTCCTGCTGCGCTTTCCTCTTTCAGTGCCGCCAGCAGTTCTTTCACCAGCGCCGTGTGCTCTTCTTTCAGCATGAAGAACGCACTCTTAAAGATGTCGCTGCGCTGCGCGTTCGTGATCTCCGGATGCTCTGCCAGCGCCGGGACCAGAGCACGCATCACCTGGTTGTGCTCATTGTAGATTTCGATCGAAGCCGCCAGCTTCTCTTCGTCAAAAGAAAGCCCTGTCGCTTCGGCGACATCTTTGATCACACGCTCGTACCCGGCCTTTGTGAAATCATGGCCGAAATCCGGTTTCCGGTTCTGCGGATACGTCATCGGAATAAACTTGATGGACGGCACCGCATATTTCCAGTTCTCTCCGACGACCTTCAGACTGTCGCACAGGCTCGTAAAAACGATCGCACTTGCTCCTTTATACGTGCCGTTCATGCCCAGTTCCACGATCGACTGCACGATACTGCAGATAAATGCCGGGAAATACTGCTTGGACTCCTGCAGCTGCAGGTCGCCGCCCCACACGCCGAACGGGACCGCACCCATCGAGTGAATGATCTCCTCCGGAGTGTAATAAGACACCAGGACGATCTTTTTGCCCTCGTTCAGATATTTATCCTTCTGTGCGGAAGGATCGGAAGCGGCCGCATGAAATTTTTCAAGTATGTCTTTTATCATATTTATCCTTTCCTGAAGAAACACGCATGCCTTCGTGCTCTGCACTCCCGGCATACTACAGTCATTCGTATTCCGGCCTGACGGCCTGCATACTCATGCCTGTTCGCTCGTCAAGGGCGGTTAGCTGCCTGCGCAAGCGCGGCGCTCACCGTCTTTGACTCGCTGCTTCTTCACTTGTTCGCCTCCATGATCTCTGTCAGTCCCTGTACGCGGGTGTCGTACTGCGCCTCGGAGAAGTTCCGCGGGTCAGCCTGGTCGCCGTCGAACGACGTGACCGGAATGCCGCACTCTTCGCCGATCTGGCGGCTCATCTCATACATGAAGCCGCTCCACAGCTTACAGCTGCGGTTCGTGTGGACCAGCAGGCCCTCGACCGAATTGTCCTTGCAGAGCTTGACGCGCTTGTCTCTCGCGTACTCGAGATTGATGGCATTCGGCACCTTGCAGTACGCCTTCACCATACCGTCGAAATCGTCGTAGATGAAACCGAACGCATCTGCGTAGATCGTCGTGACCATGTTGATGCCGCGGCTCTTGAGCCCGGTGCTCGTGGCGCGCAGATACGGCCAGCAGGCAATACCCTCGAACATGATCCGGTATTTTTCCTCTGTGCGGAAGGTGCTCTTTCCTTCTTCATGATTCTGCTGATATTCCTTATACAGCAGTTCCATGGTCTCGGCCGCTTCCTTCTTGCCGCGGGCCGTGACCATGACTGCCATGTGGTTCAGCAGGTCAAAGCCGTTGAACGGGGACGGCGTATAGCGCGCCATCGCCGTTGCCGCCAGCCACGCCCGGCTGGAGCGTCCGGAATATTCCATGACCTCTTTGAAGCGCTCATCCGACCACTTGCTGCCGGTGATCTCTTCCAGCTGGTGAATGGCTGCCCAGAACTGCGCGCGGACATACGCCAGCTCGGCGTCGCCCACCTCATAATCCGGGTTGAACGGCACATCGATCATGATCATCGGAATGTCCAGCTCACGCGCCAGATTCTCATACCATTTGATCATGCAGTTGCAGATGTTGTTGCAGCAGAGCACGTAGTCCGGCTGCGGCATATCCTGTTCCGGACACTCTTTCAATTTCGCATAGGCCAGGCTGATCCGGGCATATGCACAGATATCATTGGAGTAGCCGTCTGCTTCGCTGACCTCGCACATGCGCTGTCCCGCGCCGCGCGCCGCGATGCCGGCCGCCTGATTTTCCGGATAGACGACGTTCAGCCCCAGCGTCTCCGGGATCTCCACCGGGAAATTGCTGG
>JAILFI010000195.1 GCA_024697655.1 Clostridiales bacterium | reverse complement strand
ATGGACTTCCACTGCCCCGTGTCTCTGGAGCTGTTCCCTGATGATCGTGTGCCGTTCCTGCTGCAGCATGGCGGTTCCCCTTCCCGGCGGTGCGTTTCTCTAAGTTCTTTGCATCCGCCGCGGTGCTGTTCTTGTTATATGAATCTGTTGCCACTATCTTATACGCAAACTAGCGCAAAGTCAATCAAACCCGCCTAAATACACTCAAAATACATCAATCAAGTGCAGCAAAAAAGACCCGGCAGGTTTTTCCCCGCCGAGTCCCATGATCGATTCTCTGTGACGGATTATCCCTTGCTGCGCACCGCCCGCAGGACCGCGAGGAGCAGGCCGTATCCGACGCCCGCGATCGGCCAGACGATCCAGGTCTGGTACCAACGCATGGTGACGAAGCTCCAGGCGAGGTAGATCACGGTCGCAGCGCCCCAGTAGATGCCGCCGATGTGCTCATTCCTTTTGTTCTCGAGCTTTTGACCGCGGGTGTATTCGCCGGTCTCGAGCAGCATCTGGAAGCCGCCCCAGACGATGCACGCACGGACGATGAGGAAGACGCCGATCGCCACCAGTCCCAGCAGGATGGCCACTGCCACCGCATACCGGTAATCATTGTACGGCGTGTCGTCATCGCCGAAGATGAGCATCGCGATGAACAGCGGGACGCAGGCCAGAACGCACAGCACGATGCCCGCGACCAGCTGCCACGTGTAGGTGCTGCGGAACTTTTCGCGCCGGTCCTTGACGAGCCCGTCAACACCGTACATCGTTTCGATGGCTTCGTTCTCAAAGTATTCATAGCGTTTGCCCTTCAGACCGGTGGTGACAAACAGCGCGACCGCCGCGCCGACCAGCAGGATGAGGACGATCAGGCCTGCGCCGGCACCCTGGTCTTCGGTCAGACCGATCTGTCCGGCCTCTGCTGCCGCGCTGAGCATGATCAGCAGGATCGGCGAAAGGATACACAGGAGGACGCCGATGGCGATGCGCCCGGCCGCCATGAAGCGGTAATTCATAAAAGACGTTGCTTCCTCCGCGCTGACCGTGCGGACCGAGAGTTCCGCGCCGGTGTCCACCGGGATATCCGCCGTCGCCGTGGCATTGCCGGGAGCAGCCGTATCGTCGAATTCGAGTTCATCTTTTAATAAGAAGTCCGTGCTGACACCAAACACTTCGGAGAGGCGGATGATGCGGTTCATGTCGGGGATGGACTGGGCGCCTTCCCACTTGCTGATGGACTGTCTGCTGACGTCCAGTTTCTCTGCCAGTTCTTCCTGGGACCAGCCGTT
Organism: Clostridiales bacterium; assembly: GCA_024697655.1. The sequence goes on along the minus strand of JAILFI010000195.1, from coordinate 2,029 downwards.
TTTCTTTCTCAGTTCGATGATTTTATCTGCTAAGATCATTTCTTGCTCCTTCCGGGCCTTACTGAGGAATCGCTCCTTGCGCGCGTTTTCTGATTCCTGCTTTTGCCGCCTGCCGGTGTCCCGACATCCCGCGAATCCTCCGGTGCCTGTCCGGCACTCCGGATCGCCTTGCAGCCCTGCCCTTTTCTTGTCTCGATCTTACTTCTCTATGCGGTTGCAGGCTATCAAGTCCGCTTGGAAATCCCGCAACCAGCAGTTGCAACTCGGCGTTGCAGACCTTCCAAACCATTGCAGCACCGCACTCACAGCCCCTTCTTGCGCGCGAGCACGTAGTCGTACCACGCCAGGTACTCCGCTCCAAGCCGCGCGACGAGCGCACGCGCCTCTTCCGGTTTGCTGCCGGACGCGTACAGGCACTGCTGTGCCAGCTGATACCGGCGCGCGATCGTGAAGTGTGACAGTTCCTCATCGGTGTAGCTGCCGAGCTCCGCGAGCTCTTCCTGCGCCTTGAAGAAGCGGATGAACGCCTCTGCTGTTTCGTGCCCGACCAGCGGTTCGAGCAGCGCGAAGTCGTTGCCGGAGTGGTCCAGCACCCGCGAGACCATCTCCCAGCGGCGCGGATCGGCATACCCTTCCGTGCCGGTGTATGCCGTGCGCAGATACAGGTCGTTGTTCGCGAGGAATTCCATGACATACGGGTTGATCCCCTTGCCGACCGCCCACGGCATCCAGTTCTCCACGGTCGTGCGGATGTAGATGTGCGCAAAACGCCCGAACAGCGGCTCCGCCAGATCGTGTGAGACCGTGGACTCGCTGCGGTCGTTGCCCGCGGCCACGATGCGCGCATTGGGCGGCAACGGCCAGCGGTTGTTGACAACGCGCTCCAGAACGATCTTGAAGATGACCGACTGGGTCTGTTTGGTCGCGTTGGTGAGTTCGTCGAAGAAGAGGATGTGCGTTTCCCCGTCCTCGCAGAGGCGCTCCATCTTGACCAGCCACGTTGGTTTGACGTCGATGATCTCATCCTTGGTTTCGTTATAGATCGCCCTGCCGTTGATCGTCTCGGGCGTTTCGTTGACCAGTTCGATATCCAGCACCTGCGGGTCGATCTCCTTGACGCGGTCGCTCTTGCCGTCGCCGGCGAGGCCGTGGATGAAGACCGGGATGTCCGCCTCGACGTACGCGCGGATGAGTTCCAGTTCGTCGTGCGCTTCGACCCGGAACGGGCCTTTTTCAGCGGCTTCCTGTGCCTCGCGCATCCTGTCTTCGGCGGTGAGTTCCCCGATGAACCGCTCTTCCAGATACGCAGCTGCTTCCCCGCGCTCCATCCCCGCGAACAGGGCTCTGCCGCAGATCAGCAGATGATTGGCTGTATCAAAATACCAGCGCACCGGCCGCACTTCGAGGAACACGTCGCTCCCCGCAGCGAGCGCCGTTCCGTCGGACAGCTGCACATAGCCGGCCGCATTGTCTTCGCTCGCTGTCACACGGACGATCAGTTTGGCGCCGAGCTGCCAGACCGGCAGTTTCTCGCCGCAGACCGTATAGGTCAGTTCCGTTGCCGGCAGCGTGCCGTCCGCATAAGCCTTTTCCGCCATGTCCCGCAGCGTCGGATCGAGGATCGTCATCGGATATGATCCATACTCGGCCGCCGCGATGCCGCCCGCTTCGCGGACGTTGCGGAGGAGCGATTCCTCACCCGGCTCAAGACGCAGCACCGGCCGCACCGCCAGCACATTGCAGGCTTCGTCACGGCCGCCGCGGTCTACGCAGGCGCCCCCTCCCAGGTACCAGTTGATGTCCCCGTCGTGCAGCGCAAAGCCGTCATCCGGCACGGTCAGGAGCGCCAGATCGGTCGCCGCGCACGTCTGCCCGGTCGCGCGGAACAGCGGCAGCGGGCTCTCAAATACTTGTTTATGTGATAAGAAAATCGATTTCATCGTGTTCGGTCTCCTCCGGTTTTTCTACATAGATGACGCGGCCGCCCACCGGGTGGATCGGCGTGCTGCTGTACACGAGCCAGATGGCA
>JAILFI010000152.1 GCA_024697655.1 Clostridiales bacterium | reverse complement strand
TCTTCTTTGGTCCACTTCTGATTCTTTTCGCCCTTCGTTCGCCCCATTAATCTCACCTCCTATATGAACATTACCATGAAAAAAGTAGACATGGCTTTTTACCATGTCTACTTTCATCTTACCAGTTCACTGCTGAAGGAGCGGTTCTTTTATTATCGTTTTCTCAAGCTTACAGTCTCGCCACTTCCCACAGGGTGGTGGCATCGAAGATGTGCAGGACCCAGTCGCCGCGTTCGGCGCCGTTGCCACCGTCGCCCAGGCCGAAGAAGTATTCGCGGTGGGCGCGGAGCCAGTCGAGGTCGAATTCGGGATGGAAGGCGGTGACGGGCAGGCGGCCGTCTTCGCACATGGCGCCGTGGCCTACGAAGACCATCCAGCAGTGCACCAGTGCGTCGTACCGGCGGCGGTCCATCTGGGTCTCGCGGTCAAAGCAGATGTCGGTGTGCAGGTCTTCGAAGATCTGGTTGTCCTCGGTGCCGCCGCGCACGTCGAGGCCGTTCTCCAAGAGCATTTCGAGGGCGTCGGCCGCCACGTATTCGTTGGCGATGTAGAGGAGATTGCCGACAAGCGATTCCTCGCCGTAGACGGCATTGATCTTGAGCCCGTACCCGAGCAGCAGCGCGAGCACTTCGCCTGCATGTGCGCTCGCCAGATCGTCCTCCAGCTCGGCAGGGCGGTTCACCGGGATACCGTTGTCGATGTCGTCGCCATCCGTCTCCAGCACTTTTTCGCTTTCCTCGATGAAACACGAGTCGAGGTACTCGATCGCGGCGCGGGTGACTTCGTCGGGGGTCAGACCATGGCTGTCGAGATAGGCGCGGATGGCCGCAAAGTCCGGCTCGCGGGTGAAGAGAAAGTCGTGCAGCTGTTGTTCTTTGTTGTTGAGTGTAAAGAGTTCCATAGTGTCTCCGATTTGCCGATGCGGCCGTGCCTGCCGGTCAGATCTGCCGGCGGGTTGTCTTTAAGGGGTGTTTTCCGGACACCTCTTCTGATATACTACCAAAAGCGAAAAGGGAAGAGCAAGAGCATATGACAGACAACCGGATGGAGGAATAAAGAATGCAATACAAAGATTCAAACTTTCGCGGGGTGGACAGGCAGTTCTGCATCTTTGCGTTGAATGAGGAAGTACGTGCGCAGATCCTGGAACAGTTGGCCGGTGGAACGGCCGGTGCGGCGGAGCCAGCCGAAGACACAGCGCCGGAGAAAACCGGAACAGCCGCGCTCAAAACAGCTTTTGAAGGTGCGGACAGTTTTCTTGGCTACGGGTTCGTGGATCCGGAAGAGGGGCTTTCGCTGGTCGTTCTCGCGCCATCCCGGCGTCTCGAAGAAGGTGTGGCGATCCAGCAGGTACTGGAGGATGCCGGTGTGATCGTGCGCGTGCGGGATCTCACGAAAGAGGAATACTTCAACATCGGCGGGACGGAAGAGGCGGAGAAGCAGCTCCGCGCGCAGTTCGGTCCGGTCGTGGAAGAGATCGATAAAAAGTATGAGGTCAGTGCGGAGATTCGGCGGGCGCGCGGGATGCAGTTCCTCGATCCTCTGCGCAGAGAAACGCACCCGGACGACATCGTAGTCCGCCTCTACCGGCCGGGCCGCAAAGAGGAGGCAGTCTGGGTCCGCCTCATCGGGACCGGGACACATCATTTCACGGGCAGACTCCTGCAGGAACCGCATCAGGACTTCGGTGTCCATAAGGGCAGCGAATTCACTTTCGCGCTGCAGAAGGTGCCGGAGGAACTGCAAAAGAAAGAAACCGGCACGGAAGGGCAGGACGCGGGTCTGCCGCCGCTCATCGCGGTCCGCTCGTTCAAGATCACCAGGGCGGAGTCCCTCAACGGCACGCTTCTGACGGCGATGCGGGACGCATATAAAGAAAACCCCTGTGTGGATACCTGGGGGCGGTTCCTCGAAGTCCTCAACAACTGTTTCGTCTGGATCCCCTGCAATGCGGATTTCGGCGGCGCGCCGGCATCCGACGAGGCGATAGAGCTCCGGGCGGACATCCTCTCGAAAGGGGACAAGTACTTCTTCCCGGTGTTCTCCACGCCTGTGGAAATGGGAGAGAAATACGCGGCGCAGTTCTCGCTCATCGAAAAACCGTTCCGGGAGGCGGTCGCCATGGCGGAGCGCAGCGAGGTGAAGCTGACGGGCATCGTGTTCAATGCTTTCTCCGACAACATCGTGGTGAACGCGGAACTGTTCGACTATCTCAAAGGCATGCCCGACATGGTCGAAGACTAAAGCGCAGCAGTCAAAAGAGAAGCAGCCCGGAAGGGCTGCTTTTATAGTGCCGTTTTATCGCGCAGGCGGTCTTGTTAGTTATGGCTGGATCACCACGGTCAGCACCTTGGTGCGGCCGTTCGGGGCTCTGCAGATGAGGGTGGTGGTGCCTGCCTTGACCGCCCTGATTGTCGCGGCGCCGTCGATGATGCCGCCGCTGTACGCGCTGCCGTCAGGCTTTGTGATCGTGAGCCTGGTCCTGCCGTCCGCGGTCAGATCCCACAGGGCGTGGGTTGGATACAGGCGCGGTCTCGCCTTGTAATCCGCGACCGGGTACTCATAATCCGGCCTCAGATAGACGGTCTGACCGACGCGCAGGGTAAGGCTGTCGATGCGTTTGCCTGTTGCCGTGTTTTTCACATAGACCGTTTTCATCGCCTGGTACTTGCCGCCCGCCGGTGTGGTGATCACCCCGCGGCTGTAGCTGGCGTCCTGCTTTGCCTTGGCGTGGAATTCGACGACGTAGTCGGCTTTGACGGGGCAGCGGTAGTCATATGTGCCGGCATCGAAGTCCAGCACTCTCCAGTCGCTCCAGCTGCCGTTCCCGATCTTTTTCGTCCGGTATTTCACCTGCCAGCCGGAGGGGGCCGTACCCGGCAGTTTCGTCCATTTGAATGTCACATACCCGACTTCATGCTTGCTGGCCCAGAGGTTTTTGATGCTGCAGGGGGAGGTGATCGTGAAGGTCTTCGTTGCGGTGCCTTTATAGTTGCCTTTGCCGGTGACGGTGATCGTCGCGGTGCCGATCCGGTCGGTGTCGGTATACTGCGTCGTATAGTCCGTGCCGCTGCGCAGCGTTATCCCGCCGCTTTTCACTGTAAAGGAGGGAATGACCGCGTTCCCTTCGTACACATACGAGGTCTTTGTCAGGGAGAGATCGCTGCTTTTGATCTCCTTCGGCAGGATCTTGAATGTTTTTTTCAGCGTGCCATAGTACTGGCCTTTGCCCTGCACGGTGACGGTCGCCGTGCCTGCGTTGGTGTTGCTGCTGTATTTGAGCGTGTAATCGCTCTCCGGATCCAGTACAGTGCCGTCCTGCAGTGTCACTGCGGGCGTTGGTTTGATCTGGGAGCCGGTATACACAGCATCCGGGATGTCCTCGACAGAGGCGCTGTTTTTGTCGAGAAGGACCGCTGTGATGCTGACTGTGACAGCTGCTTGCAGATCCGCTCCATCTGCGCCTGCGCCGGGATATGTGCCGGTGATCGTGCATGTTCCGTTTCCTGCGGAGGTCACGATCCCGTCCGCGTCGACCGTTGCCACGCTCGGATCACTGCTCTCCCAGATGATGCTGCGGCCTGCTGCCGGGATGGCCGCTGCGGCGGGCAGCAGCCGGTATTCCAGAGTCGTCCGTTCCCCGACGCCAAGACCGGTGATCGTGGTACGGTTCAGTTCCAGATAGTCCGCATAGTTCTGTGCGCCGGCAAGGCGCTCCTGGACGGCGGTGAGGGCGGCCACGGGATCTGTATAGCCAAAGCCCAGTTCATTCCCTTCGTTTTCAGGACTGCCCTGGAAAGCGCTGTTTGCATTCACTTCCCCGGCGGCCGGCTGTTCTTCCGGCGCCAGCTGGTTGCCGGCGGTCGCATAGAGGATGTTCCTGATCTCCCTCGATGAGAGAGAGGGGTCCATATAGAGCATCATGGCGGCGATGCCGGTGATCACCGGCGCGGACATGGAAGTGCCGGTCTTTGTGCTGTACGAGGTCGTATCGGTGCCGGTCGTGTCGGTCGCTGTGCTGTATATTTTGGTGCCCGGTGCGGCGATGTCGCAGTCCGGCCCATAGTTGGAAGAGGCATAGCGGGTATCCGCGGTCTGCGCGTTGACGACGCTGATCGTGCAGGGATACCAGCCGGGATAACTGATGTAGGGCGGTTCTGCGTGGTTGCTCGTGTCGCGGTTGCCCGCTGCGATGATCAGCAGGATGTCCCGGGAAACGGCATGTTCGATCGCGTCCATGACGGGCATGTCATCGTAGGGGATGGTCCCGCTGAGGCTCATGTTGATGATCCTGCAGTCCTGGCCGGTCAGGTAATCGAGCCCTTTGGCCAGGCTGGTACTGGAGAATCCCCAGCTCCCGGTCTGCTGGAAGTAGACATACGCGTTTGCGACGACGAGTTCCGTGACCGGGGTGACGGTACTCTTTGCTGTGTCCGGATTGCGGCTCATGCTGTACCCGGCAGCCACGCCTGCTGTGCCGGTGCCGTTGGCTTCCGCGGCGATGATGCCGCAGACATGCGTGCCGTGATGGTTGCGGTCTTTTTCGCTGACACTGCCCGGTACGATCCTGCCGTTGCTGTAATCGCCTGACAGCAGGGCACCGGTCGATGGATCTGCCGCGAGGACCTCGTCCAGATCCTCATGCGCGCTGACCACACCGGTGTCCAGCACGCCGACCCGCACCGTCTTATGATCCGCAGGCAGCATATCCCAGCAGGCGGTCAGCGGCAGGGAAGCGGGGGAGGAGGAGAACAAAGCGTTGAGGTCGGACAGGATCTCGATCGTGACAGCCGGAGCCGAGACGAGGTCTGCCCGCTCATCGGAAGAGGCTTCTCCGTCAGGCGTTTCCAAAGCCGCTGGATCCTCCCCGGCAGGGTCTGATTCGTCGTCGGCCTCTGCCTCGCCGGCATCGTCTTTATCGTCAGAGAGTCCGGTCTCTTCGGCATCGTCTTTGCCGTCAGCGGTTCCCGTTTCTTCGGTATCGTTTATTTCGCCGGCGGATCCCTTTCCGTCTGCAGTGTCTTCCGCAGGCGCATCATTCTCGAGCGGATAATAAATGTAATCCGGCTGGGCGTGCAGATCGCTGTCCGCAAATGTGGCAGCAGCATCCTGTACCGACCATTCCAGCGTCAGGTCGACGACCGCTATGAGAAGGCCGTCCGTCGGGATGACCTCCGCGACTGTCCCCATGGTCTGGGGGACGGCTTCGCGGAATCGCTCCGTATCCGTTTCACCGGATCCGTCCGCCACCAGAAGGAGCTGCGCGGGGATATACCCGTTGTCCGCACCGGCGCTGCGTTCGTCGTACGCGTTCGCGTAGCGGTCCGCGATGGGGGTGCCGCGCGCGTCGAGATGAGAAGTAAAAGGCACCAGGTCCTCGTTCGATGCGCCGCTTTCGTAACGGCCGTTGAGGATGGTGCGCAGGGTGGATTCATATACAGTCTGGTCTTCTATGCGGGCCAGCGTGTCAGCTGCAGCTTCCGGATCGGTTGCAGCCAGACCGGTTGCTGCCGCTGCATTGGCAGCGTCTTCCTCTGCCGTGTCGGGGATAGAGCCGGCCTCCTCCACGCTGTCCGGGGCAGAGTTGTTCTCCGCGTCAGGAGGCGGGGTCATTTTGCCGGTCAGAAGTTCCATCAGCTGCCCGCTGTCCGTCTCGTCTGGCTGCGGGGCAGGTTTGGCGAATTCCCGCACTTCGATCACGTACGCAAAGAGCATCGCCAGTGCCAGAAGGATGGCGAAGGCCGAGGCGATGAGGCGCCGTTTGTCCATCGGTTTGCGATAGGACGATCTGCTCTTTTGCTTTTGCGGTCCGCTGCTCTTTTTCATGGCTGCATTATACCATACAAGCCGCCGGCTTATCTACAGGCAAGGGACCGCCTTTTACTGCGGCCGTATTCTTTTTCAGCGGAGCGGGCAGTCGTCGATCCGTTCAAGGACATACGCGACGAATCGTTCGGCGGCAGGGCTGAGCGCGTTGCTTGACATGTTGTTCCTGCATGAGCACCTCGGTTTCGGCGGATTTGCCGGGGCGGCGCTGATCCTGCTGAGCATCTTCATCCCGCAGTTGTGGGAAAGGCAGCTTAAGAAGAGACAGCCCACAAAACCGCACAAAAAGGAGGCGGGTTCCCATAGCCGGATATCCGCGTTTCCCGGATGATCTTCTCTTGAAAAGAAGACAGAGAAGAAAACGATTTCATAGAAAATGCAATAAATCGTATTAGCTGCGGCATCTCTCCACATTTGGCTGAAAAAGTGCGAAATGTGGAGATTTTTTCAACGCTTTTCAAAGGTCACAGAGGATTTCCGTCCGGAATCGCCGAGCAGTATCGAAAAAACGTTGCAATTGTCTCCACATACTGCCGAAAAAGTGTGAAATGTGGCGAAGCGTGCATGTCTGCGTGCCGGCGTTCTAGGCGGTCAGTTGCAATGCCCGGGACTGAAAAATCCCCTTTTCCATGGAGGTCCACAGAAAAGGGGATCGGTATTACGTTGGCGAATCATATCACCGCTTCATGTTATGTGCGCAGCACATTCTGAATGGCTTCAGATGATGTAATCGCCGCCCGCCCGGGCGGTTTCTTTCTTGACGAGATCCTCCAGTGTGACGCTTTCCAGATAATCGTTGATGACCTTGTCGAGCCCGGTCCACAGATCGAGTGTGGCGCACTGCCCGGCGCGCGGGCAGACGTTGGTGACGCCTTCCAGGCAGGAAACAGGGGCGAGGGAGCCTTCCGCGGCGCGCAGGATCTCAGCGGCTGTGTATTCCTCCGGGGTCCGCGCGAGTTTGTAGCCGCCGCCTTTGCCGCGCTGTCCGGCGAGAAGACCGGCGCGCACCATCGGCGCGATGATGGCTTCGAGGTATTTTTCCGAGATGTCCTGGCTTTCCGCAAGCGCGCGGAGCGGCACGTAGTCCGCCGGATCATACGTGGCGATCTCGACCATGATGCGCAGGGCATATCTTCCTTTTGTAGATACTTTCATAATCCTGTTCCTCCAAAGCCGCGGGAATCGCTGTGCCGGATGCCGAACGGCGATTCTGTATCCTGACGGCAAAGAAAATATACCACATCTTTAGTAGGATTTAAAGGTTTTTGTCTGAAACGGTTGACATCCGCCCGGCCCGGCGCTATAATCCCATTAAACCTACTAAAGATATAGGTTTAATAAATCCGGGGAATGATATAGAATGTGAATAGGAAAGGAAAGCCTTTATGAACAGCAAGCGCGAAGCCGCATGGCCGGCAAGACGATGTAGCAGCCCGCACGCATAGACCGTGCGGTACCGGATGCGGGACGCCTGCATAGAAAAGGTGCCCGCCAAGAGAAAAATCACATCGTTCTGAATGATAAAGGAGTACAACAATGGCTATTTATAAATCTCTTACGGAACTCGTCGGGAAGACCCCGATCCTCGAACTGACGCACATCGAAGAGGCGGAAGGCCTCAAAGCGACCTTGCTCGCCAAGCTGGAGTATTTCAACCCGGCGGGCAGCGTGAAGGACCGCATCGCGAAACAGATGATCGAAGACGCCGAAGAGGCCGGCCTTCTGAAAGAGGGCAGCACGATCATCGAGCCGACCAGCGGCAATACCGGCATCGGTCTGGCGGCCATCGCGGCGGCAAGAGGTTACCGGATCATCATCACCATGCCGGAGACGATGAGCATCGAGCGCAGAAAGCTCATGAAGGCGTACGGCGCGGAGCTTGTCCTGACTGAAGGCGCAAAGGGCATGAAAGGCGCGATCGAGAAGGCGGAGGAACTGCAAAAAGCGATCCCGGACAGTTTCATCCCCGGCCAGTTCGTCAACCCGTCCAACCCGAAGGCGCACAAACTGACCACCGGTCCCGAGATCTGGGAGGATACAGAAGGCGCGGTCGATATCTTCATCGCGGGCGTGGGCACCGGCGGCACGATCACAGGCGCCGGCGCCTATCTGAAAGAGCAGAAGCCGTCTGTGAAAGTCGTTGCGGTCGAGCCGTCCGACAGCCCGGTGCTGTCCGGCGGGCAGGCCGGTCCGCATAAGATCCAGGGCATCGGCGCGGGCTTTGTGCCCGACGTGCTCGACACAGCGGTCTACGACGAGATCATGCCGATCACCAGCGACGACGCGTTTGCGGCGGGCAGACTCCTCGGCGCGAAGGAAGGTATCCTGGTGGGCATTTCCGCCGGCGCGGCGCTGCATGCCGGCATCGAGCTGGCGAAGCAGTCGGAGAACGAAGGCAAGACCATTGTCGTCCTGCTGCCTGATACCGGTGACAGATATCTGTCCACACCGCTGTTCGAAGGATAAGCGGGGCGTGCGGAAGAGCGATTCTCCGAAAGCCGGATCCTCCCGTAACACACATTGCATATCCGCGGAAAAGGCTGCTCTGTCGGCGACCTTTTGCGTTTTTTGATGCGGCAGAGTACAATCAGATCAGGAGGAAACCACCATGGCAAAACCGATCATCGCACTGATGTATGATTTTGATAAAACGCTGTCCCCGCGCAACATGCAGGAGTACGGCTTTATGGACGGGCTGGACATGACGGCGGAGGAGTTCTGGGCGGAGTGCACCCGGCTCGCGAAGGCGCACAGCATGGACAGCATCCTGGCGTACATGTACCTGATGCTCGAGAAGGGCAAGTCCAATCTGGTCCTGAAGCGGGAGACCTTCGAATCGCTCGGCAAGACCGTCAAGCTCTTCCCGGGCGTGACATCCTGGTTTGACCGCATCAACGCGTACTGTGAGGAGCGCGGCGCTGTCTGCGAGCACTACATCATCTCGTCGGGGCTCAAGGAGATCATCGACGGGACGCAGATCGCGGACAAGTTCAAGATGATCTACGCGGCGGAGTTCCTGTACGGCGAAGATAAACTGGCGAAGTGGCCGGCGCTCACGGTCAACTACACCAGCAAGACGCAGTTCCTGTACCGCATCAACAAAGGCGTCTTCGACGTCACGGACCAGAAGAGCCTCAACGAGTACACCCCGGAAGACAAGCGGCGCGTGCCGTTCTGCAACATGATCTACTTCGGTGACGGAGATACGGATGTGCCGTGCATGAAGCTGACCAAGGTCAACGGCGGTCATTCCCTGGTGGTCTATCAGGACGACCGCAAGGAAGCGCTCAAACTGATCGACGAGGGGCGCGTGGACTTCGCGGTCAAGGCAGACTACAGGCCCGGCAAGACGCTCGAAAAGACCGTGCAGGCGGTGATCGATGAGATCGTCGCGCACCATAAAGTGCAGACAGCGCACAAAAAACAGGAGAGCGAGCTGCACAAAAACGCGGACTGAGAGATCGCAAAGCCGCAGGCACAGGCATCCGCAAGGCCGCCGGAATAAGCAGCATAAAAAACCCCGCTTCCTCACGAAGCGGGGTTTGTCAT
>JAILFI010000139.1 GCA_024697655.1 Clostridiales bacterium | reverse complement strand
TCTTTCAGTTCGCCGGCCTTTGCCTTGATCTTGTCGTCGATATCGGTCTTTTCCAGAACATCATCTGCTTTTTTCTTAGCGCCTTTGAAGAGATCTTTCAGTCCCATGTCTTACTCCTTTCTTAGTGAAGGGCATGCCGCGGATGTGCCGCACGCCCATCTTCCGTCACTTTATATTATATCGCGTTTTCTGAAAATATCCATAACTTAAGCGACGGGCAGACACAAACTGTGAAATCATGCATTTTTCGCAAAAAAAGAATCCCTTTCATTGACTTTTGCAGGTTTCTATTATCTAATGGTTTACGTGTTTAAGAAAAGAAAGCGGAGGGCGTAATGGCAATCAAAATCGTACTGTTACTTATCTTTTTCGCTGTGATGATCGGCGTCGGTCTGTACTGCCGCAAGCACAGCACCAACGTGAACGGCTTTGTGCTCGGCGGGCGCGCTGTCGGCCCGTGGCTCACGGCATTCGCATACGGCACATCGTACTTCTCGGCGGTCATCTTCGTCGGCTATGCAGGGCAGTTCGGCTGGGCGTTCGGCGTTTCCTCGACCTGGATCGGGCTCGGCAACGCGTTCATCGGTTCGCTCCTCGCCTGGACCATTCTCGGCCGCCGCACCCGTATCATGACGCAGCACCTGGAAGCGCGCACCATGCCGGAGTACCTCGGAAAGCGGTATGATTCCTCAAAACTGAAGGTCCTCGCATCCCTCATCACATTTGTCTTCCTGATCCCGTACACAGCTTCCCTGTTCAACGGTCTGTCCAGGCTGTTCGAGATGGCATTCAGTATCGACTATGCGTACTGCGTCATCGTCATGGCTATCCTCACCGGGATCTATGTTATCATCGGCGGCTACATGGCCACCGCGATCAACGACTTCGTTCAGGGCATCATCATGCTCTTCGGCATCGTAGCTGTCATTCTGGCCGTGCTGGCCAAGAACGGCGGTCTGATGGCTTCTATGTCCCTCATGGGAGAGATCGACAGCCCGGTCATGACCGGCGCTTACGTCTCCTTCCTCGGGCCTATGCCGCTGTTCCTGCTGGTCGTCGTCCTGCTGACTTCGCTGGGCACTTGGGGTCTGCCGCAGATGGTCGCCAAATTCTACGCGATCACCAATGAAGGCGCGATCAAAAAAGGCACTGTTATCTCGACTCTGTTCGCCATCATCGTTGCCGGTGGATGTTACTTCCTCGGCGGCTTCGGACGGCTTTTCGTCTCGCAGGAACAGGTCGACGCCAACGGCTTCGACAGCATCGTCCCGACCATGCTCTCGGGTCTGCCGGATGTCCTGATCGCCGTCGTGCTGGTCCTCGTCCTGTCGGCCTCCATGTCGACCCTGTCTTCTCTGGTCCTGACATCGAGTTCCACCCTGACGCTCGACTTCATCAGCCCGCTTACGAAGGACACGATGAGCGAACCGCAGAAACTGACCACCATGCGCGTCTTCGTCGCGTTCTTCATCGTCGTTTCGGCTGCGATCGCGATCGTGCAGGCCAAGTCCCGCATCACCTTCATCGCCCAGCTCATGGGCGTCAGCTGGGGTGCGCTGGCCGGCGCTTTCCTCGCTCCGTTCCTCTACGGCCTCTACTGGAAAAAGACGACCCGTGCAGCCTGTGCGGTCACCTATCTGACAGGCACCTGCCTGATGATCACGCAGCTGTGCGTTTCGCTCGGTCTGGTCGCGTTCGACGGCGGCGTGCTCGGCTTTATCTTCCAGAACTCACTGTACTCCGGCGTCTTTGCGATGCTCTCCTCGCTGATCCTGGTACCGCTGGTGAGCGTCCTCACACCGAACAGCAGACCGGTCGACGTCGAGAACATGTTCACCTGCTACGACCGGACGATCACGGTCCACGCAAAGACCGCCCTCGGCGACGAGGAACAGTAGCCGCGCGAATAAAAGTACCTGCGTGGATAAGAGTACTTGCGCAGATAAGAATACCTGCGCGGATTAATATGAACATTCCGGAGGCGGGGGATATCCCCCGCCTTTTTTTCGACAAGCGATCTTGCGGAGTCGTTCCATGTAAGAATCGCAAGTGGTATAATGCGGGTATGGAAAGACAACGCGGAAAAAACGGAATATCGAAGACAAACCGCTACCGGACTGCCAGACAGACAGCCGCGGCGCTTCTTAAAGAAGGCTGGGACGATCCTGCCGTCAAGGTCATGCTGCAGGCGGTCGAGGACCGGATGACAAAACAGACCGGACAGGACGGTTCCGGACAGGGCGGTTCCGGACAGGACGGCCTCTCAGCGGATGCCTTTGCTGCGCTGTGTGAAGAGACTGCCGCAGAAGTGCGGCGCGTCGGTTCGGCGCTCTACACGGACATGTTCGCAGCCTGCGGACTGCCGGATGCGGAAAAGGCGCTTCTCCCGATCATGCAGATGGGCGGATCTCTCGATGAAGACAACATCCTGCAGCTGCCCGGCGCTCTTCTGGACAACGGCATGAAAGGACCGGAGATCCTTTCCCGGTTCGATCCGGAACTTGCGCCGGACGGGCGATTCCTCGACGTCTATTCCGCCGCTGTAGTCAGAGGATACCCGCAGGGCCTGTCTCTGGGGCTGGCGGCAAAGGCAAAAGGCTGCACGGACTCGGCAAAGCTCGGCGACACGGAAGACCTTGCGACCGCCATGCGGATGGTCCACCAGTTCCGGATGTATATCGACCGGCAAAATCTGCGATGGGTGCGGGCTCACTATCCGGATGCGCCGACGGATCTTGCCCGGCTCCTTGCCTACGATAACGATCTGCAGGCGGCCGGCAGCAAAGGTCTCTACTTCGGCGAACCGTCCCGCTACCACAACAAGCTGCATCTGGCGGAAGTCTTTTTCCGGCAGATCAACGACAAGATCGAGACCGGCGACCGGCACAGCGAATTTATCGTTGATACCGACACGGGCATGTTCGTCAGCCAGTGGGACGTTCTCAGGATCAAAGGACCGCAGCCCCGCGTCGTTCTCCCGGCGGATATCGGGCGGGATGCGGCCGCCCAGCGCCGGCTTCTCAACAGTGAATCCTTCAATTACGCCACAGGGCCGAAACATCTCCTCTTCGATGTCCTGCCCGCTGCGGCGGAAGCGGATAAATCTCTGGATTATACCCTAAAACAACAACTCAAAAGCGGCGCCGACTGGCGCGAAGTAGAAAGGAGCGAATACACAGAAATGTTCAAGAAGAAAGAACATGTCGAAGGCGTCGTCTATACGGATATCGAAAGCATCTCCGGCACCTCCCGCAGGGAGACGAAAAAACGCAAAAAAGAAGCCAAAAAAGCAAAGGAACAGATGAAAGTCAACCGCAAAAAGCAAAGGGCTGCAAAAGTCACCATGACAGAAAACGGCATCATCCTCGCTACGATCGCCGTCCTCGTCGCCGGTGCGGGGCTCGTTATCTGGCAGACGATCATGGATGCGAAGCAGGATCCCGTTCCAGCGAATCAAACCGGAGAAGAAGCCGAATAAAACCCGGCAGATAAAACAGTAAAAAGAGAGACCGGACATTCCGGTCTCTCTTTTCTATGGTTGTTTCTTACAGCCTCGGCACCGTTTTGTGATTACTTCTCGTCCCGTTTCTTTCTGCCCGTCACCAGCAGGAACGCAATGGTCACGAACGCGATCAGGGCGGCCAGGAGATACGGTGTCATCGCAGCGGGATCGCCTGTGCGCGTTTTCTGCGAGGTCGTCTTGCCGCTGTCCTTTGGTGTGACTTTATCGTCATCCGGTGTCACTTTATCATCGTCATCCGGGGTGACGGTGTCGTCATCCGGTGTGACGGTATCGTCATCATCCGGCTCCGGTTCATGGATGTTTACGATCACTCCGCCGTCTTCTGCGGTGGTCTTGCCATCCTTCGCCTCATACCCTTCGACCGGATCCTCCTTCACTGTATAAGTAATAGGCTCTCCGTCGGCATTCTTCGGCAGATCTTTATAACAGATCGTAAAGCTGCCATCCTCGCCAACCGTGATCTCCGGTTCATATCCGGTGACCTCTACCTCGCCGTTCATGAGGTGGATATGCGATGCGAACGCTTCTGCATCCGGACGGATTTTATCCTGGTCGTCCGCGTCTTCCCACTTCTTGGTGACCGTTACATCTGTGACTTCCGGTTCATGGACGTTTACAAGCTTGCCGCCGTTCTCTGCGGTGGTCTTGCCATCCTTCGCCTCATACCCTTCGACTGGATCCTCCTTCACTGTATAAGTAATAGGCTCTCCGTCGGCATTCTTCGGCAGATCTTTATAACAGATCGTAAAGCTGCCATCCTCGCCAACCGTGATCTCCGGTTCATATCCGGTGACCT
>JAILFI010000094.1 GCA_024697655.1 Clostridiales bacterium | reverse complement strand
GAATATGGCGCTCAACAGTTACATCACGAAAGACGGACTCGAACTCAGCCGGGCGCAGGTCATGCAGGCTGAGGCGGCGGGCATTGAACCGGATATCCGCATGAATCCGATCCTGCTCAAGCCGTCCAGCGACACCGGCAGCCAGGTCATCATCCACGGCGAAGTGCGCGGACAGATGGCGGCAGCCGAGTATTATGAATACAAGAAAAGCCTGATGCCGGCCGTGCGCGAGTCGTACGATGCGCTGGCGGAGGACTACGATATCATCGTCATCGAGGGTGCCGGCAGCCCGGCGGAGATCAACCTGCGGGAGAACGATCTGGTCAACATGGGGCTGGCGGAGGAACTGGACGCACCGGTCCTGCTGGCAGGCGACATCGACCGGGGCGGCGTGTTCGCGCAGCTCTACGGGACGGCGGCACTTCTGACAGAGTCCGAGCGCGCAAGGCTCGAAGGCTTTGTGATCAATAAGTTCCGCGGCGATGTGGAGATCCTGCGGCCGGGGCTGAAGCAGCTCGAAGATCTGTCCGGCATTCCCGTGCTCGGCGTCATTCCGTATATGACGCTGGACATCGACGACGAAGACTCTCTGTCCCCGCGTCTGGAACGCAAAGCGGCTGATGTGAAACCGCTGGAGGCGGCGGTCATCCGGCTGCCCAGGCTGTCGAACTTCACTGATCTGACCCCGCTGGAATCGCATCCCCTGATCGGCGTGCGGTACGTCGATACAGCGGGCGACCTGAAAGATCCCGATCTGATCATCCTGCCCGGCACGAAGAGCACGATCGCCGATCTTATCTGGCTGCGCGAGAGCGGGCTGGAGGCAGCGATCCTGAAACGCCATGCGGCAGGCACACCGGTCCTCGGCATCTGCGGCGGCTACCAGATGATGGGACGGAAACTGGAGGATCCGGAAGGGACCGAAGGGACGATCAAAGAGGCGCGGGGCATGGGCATCCTGCCGACCGAAACGGTCTTCACCGCTGCGAAGACTAGAACGCGCGTGCATGCCAAAGCGGAAGCGCTTCCGTTCTCCGGATGCGAGATCGACGGCTACGAGATCCACATGGGGAAAACAAAAGTGGAAGGCAGTCCGTTCTGCCGGATCACGGAGCGCGCCGGCACGAATGTCACCGGGGACAAGGCTGCGCCGGCAGGGGTCGTGACCCACCTGAATATGGACGGCTGCGGCACCGATCACGCCTGGGGAACCTATCTGCACGGGCTCTTTGACAGCGGCGAGGTCACCGAACGGCTCGCAGCCTATCTGTGTGAGAGAAAAGGGGTTCCCTATGAGAGCGCAGGTCCGGTCTCACGGCTCGACTACGTGCAGCATCAGTACGATATTCTGGCAGACGGTGTGCGGAACGCCCTGCCGATGGATCAGATCTACGCGATCATGGACAAGTATATGCGCTAATGGAAATACCATACTCCGATGAAGGGAAAACAGATATGACATATGAATACGAACATGTAAAACCGGCTGATATCGAAGCGACGAGCATGAAGATCATCGGCGAGGAGCTGGAGGAGAAAGGGATCGTCCTTTCTGAAGAGGAATCGCCCATCGTGAAACGCGTCATCCATACGACCGCCGACTTTGACTATGCAGAGAACCTGTACATCAGCGAAGGCGCTGTGGCAGCCGCCATGCAGTCCGTTACCGGCGGCGTGCGGATCGTGACCGATACGAACATGGCACTGTCCGGTGTCAGCAAACCGGCGCTCGCCAAGGTGAACGGCGAAGCGGTGTGCTATATGGCCGATCCGGAGGTCGCAAAGGCGGCGAAGGAAAACGGGACGACCCGCGCGGTCGCGTCCATGGAGCGCGCTGTGACCGATATGATCGGCATGCTGCCGGAAGGCGGGCAGCTGATCCATCTGCCGCTGGTTTTTGCGGTCGGCAATGCGCCGACGGCGCTGATCAAGCTGTCGGAGATGATACGGGAAGGGCTGCGCCCGGCGCTTGTCATCGGCGTTCCCGTCGGCTTTGTCAACGTCGTCGAGAGCAAGGAGGAGATCATCGAGGTCTGCGAGGCGGCCGGTGTCCCCGCAATTGTCGCCAGAGGCCGCAAGGGCGGCAGCAACGTCGCAGCGTCGATCTGCAATGCGATTCTGTACATGGCGACCGATCACGTTGATCCCGCGAGCCGCAAGTGGCTGTAAGAAGAGCGATTCCATAAGAAGGAAAGAGAAAGAAGGCGTTCCGGCGTCTTCTTTTTTAACCTGTGATTTATTTTGAATCAGTTAGAATACTCTATTTATTGCGCACTATTTTGTGATAGAATAATGCATATATTATCGACAACCAAATGTGAAAGGAGAAGATAAGAATGGCAAAGAACCTTGATTGGGACAACCTGGGATTTGCGTATCAGGAGATCGACTACCGCGTCGTCGCGAGATATAGAGAAGGTTCCTGGAGCGATCTGCAGCTGATTGAAGATCCAACAGTCCACATGTCTGAATGTGCCGCTGTCCTGCAGTATTCCCAGACAGTATTTGAAGGTCTGAAGGCTTACAGAACAGAAGACGGCCGCCTGGTCACCTTCCGTCCCGACATGAACGCCCAGAGACTGATGGACAGTGCTGACAGACTGGTCATGCCGCAGGTCCCCGTGGAGATGTTCGTCGAGGCAGTGGATATGCTGGTCAGAGCGAACGCCGACTGGGTACCGCCCTACGGCACCGGCGGCACGCTGTACATCCGTCCGTTCCTGTACGGCAACGG
>JAILFI010000071.1 GCA_024697655.1 Clostridiales bacterium | reverse complement strand
CTGGCTGCCCTTGACAGTGTTGGTCGCCTTGATCTCCTTGTCGCTGACCTTCTTGATGGAGTACTCCCACTCTGCGCTGTTGGATTCGCGCATCGGAGCCAGTTCAGTCATCTTCAGGCAGCCGACCGGGCAGGCCTTGATACATACGCCGCATCCGGTACAGTCGAGACCGGAGATCGCAAGGTGATACTGGAGGCCGTCGTAGCCGTTTGCTTTCTTGACAGCGTAACCTTCGGGAGCTGCCGCAGCTTCTGCTTCGGTAAGAAGGATCGGACGGATGACAGCGTGCGGGCACATAGCCGCGCAGCGGTTACACTGGATACACTTCTCAACATCCCATGCGGGAACTTCGATCGCGATACCGCGTTTCTCATACTGGGTATAACCCTGCTCCCAGCTGCCGTCTTCATGGCCGTTGAAAGCGCTGACCGGAAGATCGTTGCCTTCCTGGCGGCCCATCTTGAACAGGACTTTCCTGAAGAACTCCGGAATATCCTTCCTGTCGTCTGCCTTATCATCTGCAGCGTCCTTCCAGCTGTCCGGAACCGCCACTTCATGGATGTGGCTGATGCCGGCGTCGATCGCTGAGAAGTTCATGTCGATGATATCCTGGCCCTTTGCGCCGTAGGTCTTGACGACTTGCTCCTTCAGATACTTCACGGCGTCATCCACCGGAAGGATCTTGGTGATGGCGAAGAAGCCGGCCTGCATGATCATGTTGATACGGCTGCCGAGGCCAAGGTCTTTTGCGATGTGGAAAGCATCCAGGGTATAGAACTTCGCTTTCTTGGATGCGATCTTGCGCTTCAGCTCTGCCGGCAGGTTCTGTTCGAGCTCCTCATCGTTCCAGATGGTGTTGAGCAGGAAGTCGCCGCCTTCCTTGAGGTCGTCGATCAGCGGATACTTGTCGACATATGCCTGGTTGTGGCAGGCGATGAAATTGGCAGCCTTGATCTGGTAGGAACCCTTGATCTCCTTCGGGCCGAAACGCAGATGGGAAATGGTGACGCCGCCGGACTTCTTTGCGTCATAAGCAAAGTATGCCTGCACCTTGTAGTCGGTGTTGTCGCCGATGATCTTGACGGCGGACTTGTTCGCGCCGACGGTACCGTCGGAACCGAGACCCCAGAACTTACAGGAGAAGTTGCCGTCCGGCGTGGAGTCAAATGGCTCAGCGAAGTCCGGAAGAGAGGTATTGGTCACGTCATCCACGATGGAAACGGTGAAGTTGTTCTTCGGCTCGTCCTGATCCAGGTTCTGGAAGACTGCCATGGCATCCATCGGGGTGAAGTCCTTGGAGCCGAGGCCGTATCTGCCGCCGACGACCTTGATATCGCTTCTGCCGGCACCAAACAGTGCGTTGCAGACATCCAGGTACAGAGGCTCGCCGGGTGCGCCCGGTTCCTTGGTACGGTCAAGGACCGCGATCTTCTTAACGGTTGCCGGGATCGCCTCGAGAAGCTTGTCATTGCAGAACGGACGATAGAGATGGACCTCGACAACGCCGAGCTTCTTGCCCTTCGCATTCCAGTAATCCAGTGCTTCGCGGATAACACCTGCGGAGGATCCCATGGTGATGATGATGTGCTCGGCATCCGGTGCGCCGAAATAATTGAACAGCTTGTAGTCGGTGCCGGCGATCTCATTGATCTTGGCCATGTACTCTTCGATGACAGCCGGGACTGCCAGATAGTACTTGTTGGTCGACTCACGTGCCTGGAAGAAGACGTCCGGGCTCTCCGCAGAACCGCGTGACTTCGGATGGTCGGAATTCAGCGCGTTGTCACGGAATGCCTTGAGCGCGTCACGGTCCACCAGGGAAGCCAGGGTATCATAATCGATAGCTTCGATCTTCTGATATTCATGGCTGGTACGGAAGCCGTCGAAGAAATGCAGGACCGGGATATGGCTCTTGATCGCGGAAAGATGTGCGATCGCTGCCATGTGGAAAGCCTGCTGAACGGTGCTGCCGCAGAGCATCGTGAAACCGGTCGCACGGCAGTTCATGACGTCCTGATGGTCGCCGTAGATGGAAAGTGCGTTGGATGCAAGTGCGCGGGCGCTGACATGGAAGACACCGGGAAGAAGTTCGCCGGCGATCTTGTGCATATTCGGAAGCATCAGCATCAGGCCCTGGCTGGCAGTGTAGGTAGAACCGAGCGCACCGCCCTGGAGCGCGCCGTGCAGTGCACCGGCTGCGCCGCCTTCATGCTGCATCTCACGGATCTCTACCTTCTCACCGAAAATGTTCTTTTTACCGTTGGCAGCCCACTCATCCATCATTTCAGCCATGACGGAGGAGGGAGTGATGGGATAGATGGTTGCGACTTCCGTAAATGCGTAGGAAGCCATTGCGGCGGCGGTGTTGCCGTCGACTGTTACTTTCTGGAATGTGCTCATAGATCAACCCTCTTATAATATATGTTTGTTAAGCACCGGG
>JAILFI010000033.1 GCA_024697655.1 Clostridiales bacterium | reverse complement strand
GGCTCCAGCTACGGCGGCCCGGCGTTCTACATGCATCAGGCACTGCATGCAAGATGGCTCGGTGTCCTTTTCTCCATCCTGATCATCTTCACCTATGCGGTCGGCTACAACATGCTCGCAGCATACAATCTGCAGACCTCGTTCAAGGCGTTCTCCTTCTACAATGAATCGAGCACGCCGGCAGTCATCGGTGTCATCCTGATGGTCCTGTTCGCCGTCATCGTTCTCGGCGGTGCCAAGAGACTGGTCAACGTCACCGGCATCCTCGTTCCGATCATGGGCGTTCTGTACGTTGCGATCTCGATCCTGGTACTGGTCATGAACGCAGGCAACCTGGGGACAATGTTCGGCCGCATCTTCGAAAGCGCGTTTGATTTCAAAGCGATCTTCGGCGGCTTCACCGGCAGCTGCCTGATGTTCGGTCTGAAGAGAGGCCTCTACTCCAATGAAGCTGGTATGGGTTCTGCGCCGAACGCAGCTGCGACGGCGGATGTTTCCCACCCGGCCAAGCAGGGCCTTGTCCAGATGCTTTCCGTCTTCATCGACACCCTGCTCATCTGCTCGGCGACCGCACTGATGTGCCTGAGCACAAATGTGATGCCTGCCGATTATGCAACCAGAGAGCCGATCGAGTTCGTGCAGGACAGCATGAGCTCCACGCTCGGCAGCTTCGGCCCCGTGTTCATCACGGTTGCGCTGACCCTGTTCGCATTCACCACCCTGATCGGCAACTATTCGTACTGCGAGGGCTGCCTCAAGTTCATCCTGAAGAGAGATCCGAGCAAGGGCTTCCTGACAGTTTTCCGTCTGATCGCCAGCGCCATCATCCTGCTCGGCGCGATCGCAAGCGCGGGCCTCGTCTGGGATACCGCTGACATGGCACAGGGTCTCATGGTCGTGACCAACGTTCCGTCCATCCTGATTCTCGGCGGCGTCGCCCTCAAGTGCTTCAAGGACTACGAGAGACAGAGAAAAGAAGGCAAGAACCCTGTCTTCAAAGCGGCGAACATCGGTCTGTTCGACAAGCTCGACTTCTGGCAGTAAACGCTTAGCCGCAGCCTGGTCAAGGCTGACAATACGAACCAAAAACCCCTGCGCAGCCGCAGGGGTTTTTATTGCCTGTTCCATTTTGCCAGGAGCGCCGTTTCAGCTGTGTACTACTGCACTTTCTCGAAATCGCTCTTCGGGTGCTTGCACAGCGGGCAGACCCAGTCTTCCGGCAGATCTTCGAACTTCGTGCCGGGCGCGATGCCGTTCGCAGGATCGCCGTCCTTCTCCTTGTATTCATACCCGCAGATCTTGCAGCGCCAGACAGCCCCGTCCGCCGGATCGGCCGGCTTGCCGGGCTGCGGTTTGATGCTGCTCTGATAGTACGAATACGTGCAGCTTGCCGCCGCGCTCAGGACTTTCATATCATCGATCGTCGCCACAAAGAACGTGTGCGAGCCGAGATCGAACATCTCTGTGACGGTGCAGCACATGACTGCATTCGTTCCCTTTGTAATATACGGAATGCCGTTCGCTGCACCTGCACAGTCCTTATACCCGAGGAATTTGTCCACATCGCGGCCGGACTGCATGCCGAAGTGTTTGAACAACTCGAAATCCGCCTCTTCACTGATGATCGAGACGTTGAACTTTCCGGCTTCCCTGATCATATCATGCGTCAGGTTGGCCTTGTTGATCGCAAGACCCAGTCTTGTCGGATCATTGGCCACCTGGATCGCCGTATTGGAAATACAGCCGTTGAACTTGCCGTCGCTGAACGTTGTGACGACGAACAGTCCATAGGTCAGTTTATACATCGCTTTCGGATCCATACTATTCCTCCCTTTCTTTTTCGAGCAGCCCGCCGACAAGCACAAAGTGCTCCGGCAGACGTCCTTCTTCGATCCATTCGATATCGACCCCGCAAACATCGCGGATGGTCTTCCCCACATTGCCGCCGAGCGATTCGATCGAATACCGCATTTGACCGGGATGCCTGCACGGCGCACCGGCCGGACGGGTGCATCCCTCACAGATCGCACAACTGCCCGCGGAGAGCGGCATACTGCCGGAGCGGACGGCACGCAGCGATTCCAGTTCGTCCGTGATCTCCTGCTTGACTCTTCCCAGAACGGCTTCCATCTCCGTTTCCGTCCGGTCGCCGGTGTAGGTGACGCGCCTGCCCACGATCAGCAGACTGCCGTAGGCGCGCCAGACATCCATGGGGTCAAAGTCATAGGGCGGGCATGACCAGAGCTGTCCATAGTTCGGGCACTCCCGGCAGCAAGCCAGAAAGCCCTCTACGTCGACGTACCCTTCCAGATACGCCGGGATACCGATCCGGCCCTCAAAGCGTTCCACTCTGTACTCCATGCTCCCCTCCCCGGCTGCACGATCTTTCTTCTCACAGTATAGCATACTCCGCCTTGCGCAACATCCGCGGTTTTGCACAAACCGCCGGTTTTTTGCGCACGCTGCGCGATTTCTTGAATTCACACACCTGCTGGAGTATACTTTTTCTGACAGAGGCGCAGGACTGCGCCCACGGAATCGCCCTTCCCGCCGCTCTGCACGGGAGAAGCGCGCACCGCATTGCAGAACAGAACCAATGGAAAACAATAAAAAAACCGTCCTGCTGGGCATCTCCGGCGGGATCGCCGCCTACAAATCGGCTTATGTCGCCAGCGGCCTGAAGAAAAAAGGCTACAATGTGCATGCCGTCATGACAAAAAACGCCTGCGAGTTCATTTCCCCGCTGACGTTCGAGACCCTGACGGAAAACCGCGTCTGCGTCGACACCTTCGACCGCAATTTCGAATTCAAAACACAGCACATCTCGCTTGCCAAAGCGGCGGACCTCGTGCTGATCGCACCAGCGACCGCCAATATCATCGCCAAACTGGCGAACGGGATCGCCGACGACATGCTCACGACCACCGTGCTCGCCTGCACCTGCCCGAAGGTCATCGCGCCTGCGATGAACACCGCGATGTATGAGAACATCGCCACGCAGGTCAACCTGCAGATCCTGAAGGACCGCGGCTGGCTGATCGTCGATCCGGCGGAAGGCCTGCTCGCCTGCGGTGACGTCGGCAAAGGCAAAATGCCGGAACCGGACGTTCTGATCCGCTGCGTGGAGCAGATGATCGCCAAGGAAAAAGACATGACCGGGATCAACCTGCTCGTCACGGCAGGTCCCACCCAGGAAGCGATCGATCCGGTCCGCTACATCACCAACCACAGCACCGGCAAGATGGGCTACGCGATCGCCAGGATGGCTGCCCGTCGCGGTGCGAACGTCACCCTGGTCTCCGGCCGCGTGGCGCTGCCCGAAGAGCCGTTTGTGGAAACGGTGAAGATCCTGAGCGCGCAGGAAATGTTCGATGCGGTCACCTCCCGCGCGGACAAGATGGATATCATCATCAAGGCAGCAGCGGTCGCGGACTACCGCCCCGCCACCGTCGCAAAGGAAAAGATCAAGAAAAAGGACGGCGAAGACGACACTGCCATCAAACTGGAACGCACGCAGGACATCCTGAAGTGGCTCGGGGAACACCGCCGCGAAGGCCAGTTCCTTTGCGGCTTCGCGATGGAAACCGAGAATGTGATCGAGAATTCCCGCAAAAAACTAACCAAAAAGAACGTCGATATGATCTGCGCCAACAGCCTCCGGGCGGAAGGTGCGGGCTTTGCCGGCGATACCAACATCATCACCATGATCACAGCGGAAGGCGAAGAATCCTATCCGCGGCTCAGCAAGGAGCAGACCGCCGATGTGATCCTCGACAAGATCATGGCGATGCGCGCGAAATGACCGCAGCGGCGTGATGCAGACGACACTGCGCCTGTGCATCAATCAGTCAATATGAAAAGTGCGGCTGTCACAGACAGCCGCACTTTTAAGTATTCTCTGTATTCCGGATGCGTTTCCGGCTCCGCCTACAGCAATTCCAGCAATGCGGCAATGCCGCCCTCTTCATAGACGGAACGGTAGTACTCTGTTTCCTCTCCGATCAGATCGTCGATCACGCTCATGCCGAGCAGTTCGACCGGCGCCTTGTCATCCGTCAGGATCAGGTCGCCGCCTTCGTACACGGTCATGCCGCTGTCGACCTTCCACATCATCGCCCGCAGATCCGTCCGTTCTTCCGCCCCAAAACCCGCGTGCATCACATCCGCCGCGTCCTTCCGGTCACAGGCGAAGAGTTCCCTGTTGGTGCCGCCCTCGACATCCACTGTCGTCACATAGTCAAAGACGCTGGCGATCGTATCGGACAGATATTCATTGATGCTGCCCGCTTTGTCGCTGCGCATGTTCATGTTGACGACCATGACGCCGCCGTCCTTGAGATGGTCGTGCACCATCGTGAAGAATTCGGCCGAGGACATTTGGAACGGGATGGTGATGTCCTGGTACGCGTCGACCATGATCACATCATATTTTTTGTCCACTGCGTTCAGATACGCCCGGCCGTCGTAGGTGTATACCTCGATCTCCGCCGGCATATCGAAGTACTCCTCTGCCAGATCCGTGATTTTCTGATCGATCTCGACGCCTTCGATGTGGACCGGGCGGCCTGCCGCGCTGTTTTCTCCTCCGCCGCCGAAGAACTTCCAGCACTGTGCCGCGTACGTACCTGTCCCGTTGCCGAGGATCAGGATCTCGAACGGCTCTTCTGTCCGCGCGCCTTCTCCGTCTGTCCCTTCATAGATCCCGGCCATGTACGGTGCCGCCAGCGCGTAGTCGTAGTACATCCCGGTCAGGTCTTTGTCCTTGCGCAGGATGGACTGCACACCGAAAAGCACATTGGTCGAGAGGATGACCGAGCGGGGCGATTCCTTGACCTGCAGATAGTTGTAGGTGGACTCTCCTTCGTAGACGATATCCTTCTCCCAGAACGCAAAGCTGCCCTGCCCGCCGAACAGGCAGCACACAAGAAACAGCGCCAGCCCTGCCGCCGCCGTCTTTTTGCGCACGCGCGCGCTGAAGAAGTACACCAGCGCGAGGAGCAGCAGAACGCCGGAAAACAGCAGGAACGAGATCGTTGTCCCTACCGCCGGGATCGTCACGAATGTCGGCAGGAATGTCCCGAGGATGCTGCCGATCGTGTTACAGGCGCCGAGCGTGCCCACGACGCTGCCGTTGTCATCGAGGCTGTCCGTCGTGTACTTGACCAGCGACGGTGTCACCGTCCCGAGCAGGAAACACGGGAACACAAAGAGCACCATGCAGGCCGCAAAGCCCGCAATGATGAGGAAGTTGTGGCTGACCGAAAAGACCAGCACAGCCGCAATGCCGAGGATGATATACTTGCCGATCACCGCGATCGCTGCGATCCACACCGCCGCGATGAGGATGCGGACATACAGTTTGTCCGGGTCGGGATCCTTGTCCGCTTTGCGGCCGCCGTAGATATTTCCGAGTGCCATCGCGATCATGATCGTGCCGATGATGATGGTCCAGACGATCTGCGAGGAACTGAAATACGGCGCCAGCAGACGGTTGGCCCCGAGTTCGACCGCCATCACCGCCATGCCCGCGAAGAATTCCGTCAGGTAGAGATACAGTTTGTTCTCCAGTATATGCCGGCCGGACCGTGCCGCGCCAGCCTTGCCGCCTGTCTGCGGCTGCGTCCCTTTCTTATCCATGGTGTGATTGTACCATATTCTTGACTTGATGCATCGGTGTCGGTATCATTTTTGTAGTTTACACAGAAAGAAGGTACCTATGCTCATTGTCAAGAACGCCCGCGTCATCGATCCGGCAAGCGGATACGACCGGAAATCACATATCTGCATCGCTGATGAACAGATCGTCACGATCCTGCCGGCAGATGCCGCCCTTTCAGCGGGCAGCATGCCGGAAGAAGACCCTGTCATCATCGACGCCGACGGGCTGATCGCTGCCCCCGGCTTCATCGACGTGCATGTGCACTTCCGCGACCCGGGGCAGACCGAAAAAGAAGATATCATGACCGGTGCCGCAGCCGCGAAAGCCGGCGGTTACACGACTGTCATCTGCATGGCCAACACCATGCCGCCCATCGACAGCCCGGAACTGCTCGCCGCCAACCTTGCAAAAGGCGGACAGACCGGCATCCACGTCCTGCAGGCCGCGACCATC
Source organism: Clostridiales bacterium (assembly GCA_024697655.1). The sequence goes on along the minus strand of JAILFI010000033.1, from coordinate 7,471 downwards.
ACCAAAGGCATGGCCGGGGAAGAACTGGCGGATCTGAAAGCGCTCAAAGAAGCCGGCGCCGCTTGCTTTACCGACGACGGCAAGCCGCTGATGCGCCCCGCGCTCGTCCGCGAAGCGATGGAAAAAGCTGCCGCACTTGGCATGGTACTGTCGTTCCATGAAGAAGATCCCAGGATGATCACCCAGCAGGGCATCAATGAAGGCGTTGCCGCCATGATGCTCGAACTGGGCAGTGCACCTGCCAGATCCGAAGCCATCATGATCGCAAGAGATGTGCCGATGGCCAAAGAAACCGGCGCGCGCATCGATATCCAGCACGTGAGCAGCGGGATGTCCGTCAACATCCTCCGCAATGCAAAGGCAAACGGCGTCGATGTCTGGGCGGAAGCGACCCCGCACCATTTCTCCCTGACCGAAGAGGCCGTCATGAAATGGGGGCCGAACGCGCGGATGAATCCGCCGCTGCGTTCCGAGATCGACCGCCAGGCGATCATCCAGGGACTGAAAGACGGCACGATCGATATGATCGCGACCGACCACGCACCGCATACAAAAGAAGAAAAGAGCCGTCCCTTCCAGGACGCGCCGTCCGGCATCATTGGCCTTGAGACCGCGCTGGCGCTTGGCATCACCAATCTGGTCAAGCCGGAACACCTTACCATGGCGGAGTTCCTCGCCAAGATGACCTGCCGCCCGGCTGCCTGCTTCCGGCTGGATGAAGGGTATGAAGAAGATCCCGCCAAAGCCGCCGGGCATCTGATCAAGGGCGGCCCCGCCGATATCGTCCTCTTCGACCCGGATGAACAGTGGACCGTTGCTGATACATTCGCATCAAAGGCAGTCAATTCCCCCTTTATCGGAGCATCGCTCACCGGCAAAGTGAAGTACACGATCTGCGGCGGAAAGATCGTCTATCAGGATGAACAATAAATCCATAGAGCCGTTTGCCGGAATACCCGCCGTTAAAAAAGCACCCTCGCGGGTGCTTTTCTTTTGCTTGACGGAACGTCCGCCCTTACGCGCCGATGATGCACAGGGCAATCAAGCCGATCCAGCCGAACAGGGTGACCCCGGTGATAGCCGCGCAGGCGATGAAGAGCCCCGCCCCGGTCGTTTTCTTGCCGCCCTTTAGTTTCGGGCAGGCGCGCAGAAGGATGCTCTCCAGTTCGTCCGGGGAGCCGCCGGTCAGATACGTCACTTCGACGGGCAGGATCCTGCCGCTGGTCAGAAACAGGAAGAGATAGCTCTTGCTTCTGGCAATGTTGAACACCTGGTCGAACGTGTATTTCGTCGATTCCCCGGTTTCCTCTTTGGTCTCGACGATCCCGGTGCGGTCGATCGTGATGTTCCTGACGAGGTATTCGAGCCCTGTCGGCTCGACGGTCTTCATCCACAGTTTGCTGCCCGCGGACCGGGTGGTCCAGAACCACGCCGCTGCGGGAAGAACAGCGAACAGCCCCGGCCATCTGGTGATGTGCGGGGCGAAGATCATGAACAGCATGAACAGCAGCGCCAGTGTCAGGACGACAAAGTACATCCTGTTCCGCTGCATCATGGTCTGTGCGGACATCTGCTTGCAGCAGTTAAGATCGATCTCGGTTCTTGCTGTGAAGTATTTACTTCCGCGTTTTTTCTGTGCCATTGCGGCATTTCTCCTTATTCACATCCGGCTGCCCGGCAGCCCCTTTTCTTTCGTCTTACTCCGCGAACATCTCCTCAGCCAGTTCGACCGCCAGATCGATGCACGCCGGGCAGGGCATCAGGACGACGCCGGTGCCGATCCCTTTCAGTTCCTTACAGATGGTGGATCCCGCCTTTTCGCGGAACTGCTCGTGGATGCCCTTGGCGATCTTGTAGGTCGCCGCCTTGCTCTTCGGCGATTCCGTATTGCCGTCGCTGTTCTTGAGGCCTGCCAGTATCATCGCGCCGGACAGCGCGCCGCAGGTCCCCTGCATGCCGCCCATACCGGCCCCGAAGGCTTCGCCCATCTTCTGGACCAGTTCCTTGTCGAGTCCCAGATCATCGGCGAACGCCAGCACCACGGCCTGGCAGCAGTTGCAGCCGCGGTCATGATACATGGCGGCCAATTCTTTCTTATCCATCGTCATCTCCTTATCTTTGCCGGCAGCTGTGCCGGCTCCTTTTCTTATTACTCAAACGGGAATGTATAGTCCAGCCCGAAGCGGTCGCGGATCGTGATCAGATCGTTCTGCACACTTTCGTTGACGGGAACACCTTTGTCCTTGCGCTCGCACCAGGCATCCCATTCCTTCTCGCCGGCCGTGTAGATACGGTCCTCGCCGGGTGCCTTTTCGGACGCGCGCAGGCCTCTTAAGATCTCCCCGGTCGTCGTCCTGAACGTATCCAGCCCCATGAAGAACTCCGGATTGATGACAAAGAAGAAGTGTCCGAGCCGGTACATCCGGTTGTTGCCTTCCTCGTCTTTGCCGGACAGGGCTTTCATGAACGGACCGCCCGCCAGCGCTGCGGACAGGATCTCCACGATGGTGGTGAATCCGTACCCCTTGTATCCGCCGGTCGCTTCGCCGAGCCCGCCGATCGACAGCAGCGCGCAGTCTCCTTTGCGCATGTCTTTCAGGATCTGCCCGGAATCGGTCATGGTGCCGCCGTCCTTCGTGACGACCAGACCCGCAGGCGTTTCCTTACCCATACGTTCGTAGTATTCGATCTTGCCGTTCTGCACGATGGAGGTCGCGCAGTCAAAGTTGAACGGGAAGTCTTCATCCGTGGGGATCGTGAAGGTCATCGGGTTGGTGCCCATCATTGGCTCGACGCCAAAGGTCGGTGCAACGGAAGGCCGTGCGTTGGTGCCGGTGATGCCGATCATCCCCGCCTTTTCCGCCATCGTGGTCCAGTACCCCGCAATGCCGTAGTGCGTAGAATTCGTGATCGCGCCGCCCGCCATGCCGTAGGTTTTCGCTTTTTCGATCAGCATCTCCATCATACGGTAGCTGGCGACCATGCCCATCCCGTTGTTGGCGTCCATGACGACGGTCGTCGGGGTCTCCTTCAGGATGTCGATCTTCGTCTCCGGCAGCAGGGTGCCGTTGTCGATGCGGTCGAGGTAGATCGGTTTAAAGCGGTTGCAGCCGTGGCTCTCGATGCCGCGCCGGTCGCTCTCCATCAGCACGTCTGCGCAGATCTTCGCGTCTTCCTCCGGCACGCCGTACGCTTTGAATGCATCCACCATAAAGGAGCCGATCATTTCCCAGGGGATATACGGTCTTCCCATGCTGTCGGTCAGGACTTCTTTTGCCATCGTTTGTTCCTCCTTTTATCATCGCTTTCGCAGCAGTGCCGCGCGAGCCTATTTATTCAGATAAAACGCATCGTCCGGGATCCATCCGGAAGCGCCGATCAGGCTGTACACCTGCTGATAATACGTGCGCATGATCTGCGTCCCGCGGTTGCTCGTTCCGTAGAACACGATCCGCATCAGACCGCTGCCCTGATCGCCCTGCGCCGCCATCGCCGCTTCAAAGTCGCGGTCCAGGATCGCCGCCGCGTCGTGTTCCTGCTGGGCTGTCTGCTCCAGCAGCGCATTCGAGACGACAAGAACGGCCGACGGGAGCGGCTGTCCGGTCATTGCCTGCCAGTACGCGTCCACATCCAGCAGCACGTCCTTCGATGCGAAGGCATCCTGTCCGCCGTAAGCGGTCAGGATATTTGTCAGCGCAAAATGATTGTATTCCGTCAGGTAATCCTGCGGGGTCTCCTCTTCATACCGCCGGATGACAGGCAGAGCGCTGTCCAGCCCGTCCATGAGCCCCAGCGCTTTCGACAGATCGATCAAGGTATCAGTATCGTGCCAGACATTGACGGTGCAGCCGCGGAGCTGCGACGGCAGAATGCTGTCCTTCGCGATCTCCCCGGCCGTGACCGGATCGTGCGGGACACTGACCGTATCGGATACAGCCGGCACCGATTCCTGGACGGTCTCTTCGCCGGTGCCGTCGTCGTACATTTCTTCGCCGGTGCCGTCATCGTATGTCTCTTCATCGGTCACCGGCGCAGTGGCTGCTGCCCCGGGAACCGGGCGGTACGGATCCTGGACCGTCAGATGGCTCAGGATACCGACCAGCCGGTATCCGCCCAGATACACCGGGCTGACCATGGCGATCCCGCCGTCTTTCTTGTAATGGGCCGCAGCGCCGCCCGGTGTCAGGACGGCCATCTGGACACGTCCCTCCGACAGCGCCTCGCGAAGCGCGCTTTCTCCGTCGAAGGTCTCAACGGTATATGTATCAGGCAGCGCGCCGAGCAACTGTGTGACATCCGGTGTGTCCGTGCTGATACCGATGATCACAGACCCCGTAAAGGTATCCTCTGTGACAGTGCGGGTCGTCAGTTCGCTGGTTTCTTCCGCTTCTCCGCTGCCGCAGCCGGCGAGGAGCGATGCCGCAAAAACAACAGCCAAAAAAACAGCAAGAAAACGCATTGTGCGTTTTCTCCCTGTCTGCCGGTTCTTTTCTTTCTGGTTGGGTATTTTATTCATCTCGGAATCCGCCCTTTGCGACTTTCATGCGCTGGATCGCTCTTGCGATCGCCACTTCGGCACGGGCCACCTCATTCGCTTTGTGCTCGCCCTGGCTGTCGTCTTTGAGCCAGGCTTCCGCATCTGCTTTCCGGGCTTCCGCACGCGAGACATCGATCTCTTCCCGCCACTCTGCCGCATCCGTGAAGATGACGATGCCGCCCTTCACGTCGATGAAGCCGCCCGCTATGAACGCCGCTTTGAACTTCGTCTCGCCGGGTTCGCGGATCCAGAGTTCGCCCGCATCAAGAAGCGCGCAAACCCAGGCGTGATCGGCCATGAACCCTTCCTCCCCCAGGGGAGTGGGTACAATGACGATCTCGCACTGTCCGCGGTAGAACGTCTTGGATGGGGTGATGATCTCCAGATGGAACGGTTTTGGCATTGGGCTACTCTCTTTGGATCGTTAAACTGCTATGCTTTCTTCTGCTGCTCCCAGCGTTCGACAACTTCGTCGATGCCGCCTGCCATGAGGAACAGGTTTTCGGGGATGTCGTCGTGACGGCCTTCCATGATCTCCTTGAAGCCGCGGATGGTCTCCGACAGCGGCAGGTACTTGCCGGGCGTGCCGGTGAACTGCTCGGCAACGCCGAACGGCTGGCTCATGAAACGCTGGATCTTACGCGCACGGTTGACGACCAGTTTGTCCGCATCGGACAGTTCGTCCATACCGAGGATCGCGATGATGTCCTGCAGATCCTTGTATTTCTGAAGGATCTCCTGCACGCCGCGGGCGACATTGTAATGCTCGTCGCCGATGATCAGCGGGTCCATGATACGGGAGGTGGATTCGAGCGGGTCGACCGCCGGATAGATGCCCAGTTCCGCGATGCTTCTCGAAAGAACGGTCGTCGCGTCGAGGTGGGCGAAGGTAGTGGCAGGTGCCGGGTCCGTCAGGTCATCGGCCGGGACATAAATGGCCTGGACCGAAGTGATCGAGCCTTTCTTGGTAGAGGTGATACGCTCCTGCAGGGCGCCCATCTCCGTTGCCAGTGTCGGCTGATAACCGACGGCGGACGGGACACGGCCGAGCAGCGCGGAGACCTCCGAGCCTGCCTGGGTGAAACGGAAAATGTTATCGATGAACAGCAGGATGTCCTGGCCTTCCTCGTCGCGGAAGTACTCCGCCATCGTCAGGCCGGTCAGCGCGACACGCATTCTGGCCCCCGGCGGTTCGTTCATCTGTCCGAAGACCATAGCGGTGTTGGCGATAACGCCGCTGTCCGTCATTTCATAGTAAAGGTCGTTGCCTTCGCGGGTACGCTCGCCGACACCGGCAAAGACGGATAACCCGCCGTGCTCGGTCGCGATATTGCGGATGAGTTCCTGGATCAGAACGGTCTTGCCGACACCCGCGCCGCCGAACAGACCGACCTTGCCGCCTCTGGTGTACGGGGCGATCAGGTCGATGACCTTGATGCCGGTCTCAAAGATCTGGGCAGTGGTGTCCTGCTCCTCAAAATCCGGCGCCTCTCTGTGGATCGATGCCAGATGATCTGTCTCGACAGGTCCCTTCTCATCGATCGTCTCGCCGAGAACGTTGAAGAGACGTCCCAGGACTTCTCTGCCGACAGGCACCTTGATGGGGCTGCCGGTGTCGATGGCTTCCATGCCGCGTTTGAGTCCGTCCGTAGAGGAAAGTGCGATGCAGCGGACAACGTCGTCGCCGTTGTGCTGTGCCACTTCCGCCACGACGGTCCTGTCCCCGCTCTCGATGCGGATCGCATTGAGCAGCGCCGGCAGTTCCGCCGGATCGAACTTGATGTCGATGACCGGGCCGATGATCTGATGGATCGTTCCTTTGTTCATGTCTTACTCCTTGCAGGGCGATCGCCCTCATTAACTTCTCTATTGCTGCGCTTCCGAACCCGACACGACCTCGATGATCTCGTCGGTGATGGCAGACTGTCTGGCTCTGTTGAAAGAAAGCGTCAGATCGCGCAGCATGTCTCTGGCATTGTCTGTGGCTGCTTCCATGGCGTTGCGTCTGGCTGCGTGCTCACCTGTCGCCGAACTGACGATCGCACCATAGAGCTGGGTCTCGACCCACTTGCCGACCAGCGCATTGAACACCTCGGTGAGCGAGGGTTCGTAGTCGATCTGGTGATACTCGTGCATCAGTTCGTCTTCCAGCGTGACTTCCAGCGGCAGCAGGGTCTTCGTGATGACCTCCTGCGCCAGTGCGCTGACATAGGCATTATAGACGAGGACCACCTTATCGTAATCGCCGCGCGCGTAGCCTTCCACGATCGGCCGGCTGGCCTCTCTGGTCTCGATGAATGAGATCGTCTCCGGCGGCGCGTTGTACTGCGCCAGGACATCGATCCCCTGCCGCAGGAAACGGTCGCGGCCGCGCGTGCCGATGGTGATCATCACCGGCTCCGCTTCCTCCTTGGCGAGGAGGTCTTCGACCGTGCGGATCACGTTGCTGTTGAAGCCGCCGCACAGACCTTTGTTGCTGGTGATGACGATATAACAAACTTTTTTGACCTCGCGCTGTCCTGCCAGGAAATCCTTCGGGATGTCCTCCTGCGCGTCGTGGAAGATCTCCGCGATCATATGCTCGATCAGGTTGAAGTTCGCGTTGGTCTTCTCATACTGCGCTTTGGCCTTGTTGAGTTTTGCGGACGACAACAGACGCATGGCGTTGGTGATGCGCTCCATGCTCGTGACGCTCTTGATCCTCCGTTTTACGTTTTGTGTATCCGCCTGTGACATTTCATCTGCCTTTTCTTCTTTTTACTGTTCCGCTGCCTCCGGCTCATGCACCGGGATCTGCGGGCTCATGACCTGCTGGCTGTCAAGGATATAATCCTCGGTCTTCTCCTTCTTGAACTTCAGGATCGCTTCCTTGAGGTCCTCTTCATTCTCAGGGCTGATCGACCCCTTCGCAACGATGTCTTTGCCGACTGCCGG
>JAILFI010000003.1 GCA_024697655.1 Clostridiales bacterium | reverse complement strand
CATGCCACGAAGGTGCCATCGATATCGTAGACGGTAAGGCAAAACTTGTGCGAGAGAACTTCTGCGATGGTTTTGGAGACTGCCTGCCGGGCTGTCCGATGGGGGCGATCTCGTTCGAGGAACGGGAGGCTCCGGCGTACGATGAGGCGGCTGTGAAGGCGGAGCAGGCGCAAAAGGAATCGGACAAGGAGGAAAAACCGATGCTGAAAGGACTTGGAGAAATGATGACCAGTGGATGCCCGGGTTCACAGATGATGCAGTTTCACAAGGCGCAGACTGAAGAAACAGCGGCTCCTGCGAGGGCAACATCGCAGCTCGCGCACTGGCCGTGCCAGATCAAGCTGGTCCCGACCCAGGCTCCGTTCTTTGACGGCGCGTAGCTGCTGATCGCCGCGGACTGCACCGCATACGCCTATGCGAACATGCATGAGGATTTCATGAAGGGAAAGGTCACGATCATCGGCTGCCCGAAACTGGACGACATCGATTACTCGGATAAACTGACCGCTATCATCCGGGACAACGATATTAAGAGCGTGACGATCGTGCGCATGGAAGTGCCGTGCTGCGGCGGCCTGCAGCGGGCAGCGGAGACGGCGCTTCGCAACAGCGGAAAGTTTATCCCCTGGCAGGTGGTGACAATCTCCCGTGACGGTCGTATACTTGACTGAGGAGAAAGAAATCTATGCGCGCCACCGTCGACCACAGCCGCTGCATCGGATGCGGGCTTTGCACCGTGAATGCCCCCGGCACTTTCGAACTGAAGGACCAGGGCGGCTACAGCAGATCTGAGGCAATCGAGGACACCACCAGAGAGAACTGGGTCCGCGTGCGGGCTGCGGCGGACTGCTGCCCGCAGAATGCGATCCGCTGGGAAAAGCCTGCCAGGTAGTGACGGCGGCGCTGATCACTCAGGCATATGCATCTTAGGAAGAACACCTATATAGATAAAAGAGACCTGCGGTACCTGTGGTATCTGCCAATATACATACTCGCGTTCGTCGTGATCGAACGGGTCAACATAGGGGCTCAGTATCATGAGATCCACATGTTCCTGGACGATCTGATCCCGTTCAGCGAGTATTTTGTTGTGCCGTATCTTTCGTGGCACGTGCTGACATTCGTCGTCATCGGATGGCTGCTTGTCCGCGACCCCGCGGTCTACCGGAAGATGATGACGTTCTTTATCGCAGCGACGATCCTGTGCTTTGTGATCTTCCTGGTGTACCCGAGTTATCAGATGCTGCGGCCGGAAGTCTTCGAGAGGCACAACGTCTTCACCTGGGCTGTATCGCTCATATACGCGATGGACACGCCGACGAATATCTGTCCTTCCATGCACGTCATCGGTTCGCTCGGGCTGCTGCTGGCGGTCTTTGAGACAAAAGAAGATATGCGCATGCCGGTCAAGACGGTCCTGGCGATGCTGGTCGTCTTTATCTGCGCGAGCACGATGTTCCTCAAGCAGCATTCGGTCGTCGATGTGGTCGTCGCGATGCCAGTGAGCTTTATCGCCTGGGCGCTGTCGTTTGTCACGTATACCCCGGAAGACAGCTTGAAGGTGCGGGAAGCATTCACGAGAAAGAGCCTCCAGACGCTGCCCAATGCCATGTCGCTCGTGCAGATCATGCTGGTGCCGGTCGCGGTGCGGCTGTATCTGCAGGGCAGTCATACGGCTGTGCTGGCCGCGGTCCTTCTTGCGGGCCTGCTCGATGTGCTCGACGGCCCGGTGGCAAGAAAAACGGGGCAGGTGACGAATACCGGCAAGCTCCTCGATGCGGCGGCGCACAAGATCATGCACTACGCGCTCGTGATCCTGCTGGTGCCGCAGTACCGCTGGATGTGGCTGCTGCTCATCTTCATGATCCTGCGGGATCTGACGGAGATCATGTGCGGGTATCTACTCTTCAGCCGCCACGGTAAGATCTACAGTTCGCGCTGGTTCGGCCGGCTCGTGACGATCGCGCTGTATGCGATGCCGGCTCTTCTTGTTGCCGTTCCATCCATCCCGCGCCTGTATGCGGATGCAATGATTATCGCCTGTGCACTGCTCGTGCTGCACGCGTTCTTCATGCAGATCCGCGCGTACCTCAAGGTGGAGTGGGGCGCACAGTACAGAACGTATGCGTCGGAAGTCATCCGGACGATCACGCTGTCGGTCTGGGTCATGGCGATCATCATCGCGCTCACCCAGCACGATAAGTTTACCGTGGCGGAAGTCCTACAGTACACGCCGTCCAGTCTGCTGCTCGCGGCCGCTGTGATGATGGTGCTGTTCGCTCTTAAAACACTGTCGGTATTCTTCTATTCGGGCATTCTGTTCACGGTCTCCGGGACGCTCTTCAGCCCCGGCATTGCCGTGCTGGTCAATCTCGCCGGCGCGCTCGTGATGATCCTGGAGGGGTATTTCCTCGGCATGACGATCGGCGGGGAAATCGGCAGGGACCTGCCTGAGAGGCATCCAAAACTGAAGAACATCATGCAGGTCAGGGAATCGCATCCCTTCCTGTTCGTCATCCTGATCCGTATGCTCAAGGTCATCAACTACGATCTTGGCAGCATGTATTTCGGTGCGGTGCATGCAAAGCTGCTGCCGTATGTGGCGGGCAGCCTGCTCGGGATGCTTCCGGAGGTCCTGCTCTATGCGGCGATCGGCAGCGGCCTCGGCAACCTGCACGCGATGCCGGTCGCACTGGCGGGCGGCGCGTATATCGGCTTTACCCTGCTGTCGGCTGCGCTTCTCAAATGGCTCACGGGCAAGTATAATAAATGACGTGAGACATCCTGTGTGCAGCGGACATCCCGCTGCGGAAAGGAACGAGAAGCGATGGACAAGGAACCGAAAACGATCCTCTGCTATGGTGACAGCAATACCTATGGCCTGATGCCGGTCCCCGGCGGACGGTATCCGTACAGCAAGCGCTGGACGACCCTGCTCGGCAATCAGCTGGGGGAGGGCTATGTTGTGGTGCCTGAAGGGCTTTCCGGACGTACGACCGCCTTCGACCGGGAAGGCGCACCGTGGAAGAACGGCCTGGCGCCGCTGAAGGCGATCATCGGCTCGCATGTGCCGGTCGACATTTTCATCGTCATGCTCGGCACGAACGACACCATCCCGGAAGTCGGGGCGGGTGCTGAGCAGATCGCAGACGGCATGGAGCAGGTGCTCCTTGCGGCGAAAGAAGCCTTTGCAGAACTGCAGGAGGAGCAGCCTCAGGTGTTCCTGGCTGTCCCGGCGCCGATCGGGGATGCTTATGAGCAGTCCACGGATACCGGTGCGCTCGACATGGGCGCCTACATCAAGTCGCGGCAGATCGCGGGGCTGTATGAACAGCTGGCGGAAAAGCACGGCTGCACCTTCGTGAATATGCAGGAGGCGGAAGTTTCCGCCATCGACAGCGAGCACCTGACAGAGGGCGGGCATGAGCAGGTCGCGGCGAAAATGCTGCAGGCGGTCCGGTCGCTGGAAGAGCAGGCGGCGGAAGCACCTGCTGAGAATACAGAAGCAGAAACAACCGCGGTCATGCAGTATGAGATCACAGACGATTGTATCGGATGCGGGTACTGCCTGGGGGTCTGCCCGGGCATATGTATCAACGGGAGCCATATCCCGTTCGTGATCGATCAGGAAAAGTGTCAGCACTGCGGGGCGTGCCTGGATGTCTGCCAGGCAGATGCCGTCGTACTGCTCTGATAGTCTGTCATCAAGAATAAGAGAGAAAGGTAAGAATAAAACAGTGAGTTTGATTTCAAAACTGCAGCCGTTGTTTATCATCGGTGCAGCGCTGCTTGGTATTGCTGCCGGATACACGACCGGGTTTGGGGAGATCTCTGTCCACCTCATCGAACCTTTCCTGATGGTCCTTCTTTATTTTGTGTTTCTTTCCGTGGATGGAAAGAAACTGAAAGAGGCTTTTAAAAACGTCAGATTCACAGCCACAGCTGTCCTGACCAACTTCATATGGACGCCGCTCTTTGCATTTGTTCTCGGGTTGCTGTTCTTCCGCGGAAGCACAGACATGCAGATCGGGCTGATGATGCTGCTGGCGACACCCTGCACGGACTGGTATCTGGTGTTCACGGCACTGTCAAAGGGGAATGTAGCGCTCGGGGCGTCGATCCTTCCTCTGAACCTGTTGCTGCAAATCCTTCTGCTGCCGGTTTACCTGATGGTCTTCTATGGCGGCAGTGTCAGCATCGCAGGCGGATCGGTGCTGCTCAGCATTGTGATCGTCCTCATTATCCCGTTCGGTCTGTCTATGCTGACCAAGAGGATCGGCCGCAGCAGGGAATCCGCAGCAAAGAAGATAGACTGGCTGAAAGAGCAGGGGGACAACGCACAGCTTTTGTTTCTCTGCCTGGCGGTTCTCTCGATGTTTGCCTCCGAGAGCAGATCTATGTTGGAACATCCCGCGATGTTTCTCAGGATGCTGATCCCGCTGGCGCTGTTTTTCACGGTCAACTTCATCCTTGTCAGAGTGATCGGCAGGAAACTGCGATTCAGCGAATATGACCTTGTTCCGCTCAACTTTACGACGCTGGCCAGAAACTCCCCGCTGGCGCTCGCTATTGCAGTGGCCGCTTTCCCGGACAGGCCACTGATCCTGCTGGCACTCGTGATCGGACCGCTCATCGAGTTGCCTGTTTTGGGTATTATCTCCGGGGTCATCAACAGATTGCGGATGCGGCAGGCTGCGGGATCAAGGTGATCTCCATGTGTTTAAGGATATTGATGGAAAACGGCAGAAAGGGTGTGTTGGCCTGATCTGCCGTTATATTTTGCTTGAAAAAAACTTCGAAAAAGTTTTGATGTAACTATTGACATTACATCAAACAGGGTTTATATTTGCATCGTGAGATGCAACCATAACGGTTACAACAAAGCGGCAATAAAGGAGGAAACCATCATGACAAATAAAGAAAAAGCACTGGAACTCATTAACACATTCGTAACAGGAAATACCGACGAAGCAAAGGAACTTTTAGCACCCGGCTATATTCAGCATAACCTGGCATTCGGAACAGGAGCAGATGCATTTACAGCAGCAGTTGCAGGTCTTGCGCAGGCTCCCGTAAAAACAACAGTGAATAACATCCGCTCATTTGAAGACGGAGACAAGGTATTCCTTCAGACAGTCTACAATTTTGCAGGGGCAGGCGAGCAGGTCGCTTTCGATGTCTTCCGCTTTGATGAGGAAGGGAAGATCGCAGAGCACTGGGACAACCTCGCAGACATAGCGGCACCCAATCCTTCCGGTCATACACAGATCGACGGCACCCTCGAAAAGAAGGATGCCGACAAGGAGGAGACCCGCAGGATCGTGGCCGGTTTTGTCGGCGATGTACTCCGCGGAGAGAACCCCGACAAACTGACCTCGTATTACGACGGCGACAATTATATCCAGCACAATACAGCGATCGCCGACGGACTCTCCGGTCTTGGCGCTGCACTGGCCGCCATGGCAGAACAGGGTATCTCGATGGTGTATGATAAGACCCATATGGTGCTCGCAGACGGTGACTATGCGCTGGCCTGCAGCGAAGGTTCTTTCGGCGGCGTTCCGACGACTTACTATGATCTGTTCCGTGTTGAGAACGGTGTGATCGCAGAGCACTGGGATGTCATGGAGACACTTGCAGCAGAAGAGACCTGGCAGAATGAGAACGGCAAGTTCTAATGTAACTGTTGAAATTACAACTGCGGGGCGATAGAATGATGACAGGAAAGGAGTACTGAAATGCAGATCTCAAGCAGATTTACAGTTGCACTACATATCTTTGCCTGCGTCGATACATTCAAGGATACGCATAAGGTGACCAGTGATTTCCTGGCTGCCAGCATCAACACCAATCCGGTCATCATCCGCAAGATCCTCTCGCAGCTGAAGCATGCCGGCCTGATCAATGTCGCACGGGGGACCGGCGGGATCTCGTTCACAAGAGAACTGAAAGAGATCACTTTTTACGATGTGTACCGGGCGATCGAGCCGGTGGAAAACGGGAAACTGTTCCATTTTCATGAATCGCCGAACCCCGCCTGTCCGGTGGGGCGGAACATCCACACGCTACTGGATGGGAAACTGGTCAGTATCCAGACGGCGATGGAAAACGAGATGAAACAATACACCCTTCAGGATATCCATGCGGACCTGCAGGCTTTGCTCGCGCAGCAGGCGTAACAGCTGGTGTTTATGAAGACGGCGGAGAAACTGGTGATGGAAACAAAAGATTATCTGGACTATGTCGTCCATCAGATCCATAGAACGATCGTGGCCACGGTGGATGAAGAGGGGCTGCCGGTGACAGCGGCAATCGATATGATGGACTGTGATGAAAGCAGCCTGTACTTTCTGACCGCCAGAGGCAAAGGCTTTTATGACCGGCTCATCAGGCGGCAGTATCTGGCCTTCACAGCGCTGAAAGGGGAGGACACGATGTCGAGCGTGGCGGTGTCCATCCGCGGCAAGGTGCGGGAACTCGGCTATGACAGGATTCCTGATTTATTTGAAAAGAATCCCTATATGCATGCGATCTATCCAACGGAAGAAGCCATGCATGCCCTGACCGTCTTCCAGATCTACGAGGGCAGCGGCGAGTGGTTTGATCTGTCAAAAAAGCCGATCGAAAGGGCGACGTTCACGTTCGGCGGCGCAAAGAAAGCCGCTGACGGGTATCACATCACAGACCGGTGTACCGGATGCGGGGCATGCATCGGGGTGTGTCCGCAGGGGTGCATCGTCCAGGACAGCCTTCCCTATGAGATCAGTCAGACTCACTGTCTGCACTGCGGGAACTGCATGGAAGTATGCCCGGCAGGCGCCGTGGTGCGGGCAGGCCGCTGATAAATACCAGCAGCCATCAGGAGCAGCCGGTTTTCCGGCAGAAGGAAGACACCTATGGAACAGAATGAAAGACTGGATTATCTTGTAAAGCGATTCTTAGATGACTCCGGCAGATATAAGGGGATGGAGGTCGCAGATGACCCGGCGGAGAAGCGGACGGTATTGCGGTCTTTAATGAATATCCGCATGCCGGGGCTTCTCGATGAGGAATCGCTCCGTATCCAGGACGAATACCTCAAAGCGCGCATCGCCGAAAACGGGATCGTGGAGACGGATGCGCTGCCAACAGCCGCAGATCTTGGCAGTACGGCGGCAAATGCAGAGCAGATCATCATCTGGCAGGGCGACATCACGCGCCTTGCCTGCGATGCCATTGTCAACGCCGCCAATTCGCAGATGCTCGGCTGTTTTGTGCCGATGCACACCTGCATCGACAACTGCATTCACACGTTTGCAGGGATCCAGCTGCGCGCTGCCTGCGACGAACAAATGCGGGCGCTGCGGGCAAAGTACGGGCAGGACTACGAACAGCCCACCGCCGTTCCCATGCTGACGGAGGGCTACAACCTGCCGGCGAAATATGTGATTCATATCGTGGGACCGATCGTGCAGGGGGCGCTTACGGAACGGCATGAAGAGGAACTGGCGGCCTGCTACCGCAATACGCTGGATCTGTGCGCGGAAGAGGGCATCCGGAGCGTTTCGTTCTGCTGTCTTTCAACGGGCGTTTTCCGTTTCCCGAACAAGAGAGCGGCGATGATCGCGGTGAAGACCGTACAGGACTGGCTCGAGATGCATCCCGGCAGTGTCGACCGGGTCATTTTCAATGTCTTTAAGGATGAGGATCTGGAATACTATGAACAGCAGCTTGTATGAGGCGTTCCGGCAGGAGCGCCGTGTGAACGGATATGAGGAGACCATCGGTAAAGGGCTGGCCGGTCTGCGGCACTTCCGCGGCCGTCCTCTTCTGATGGAAGACGATCTGGCCGCCGGGCAGGATATAGCTGTCTGCCGCACAGAACAGACCGCCGGACTGAAGGCGGCGATCGCGGATGCGGAGAAGATCGTGATCGGTGCAGGAGCCGGGCTGTCGACCTCGGCAGGATATGTTTACAGCGGAGAGCGATTCCAAAAGTATTTCGCGGACTTCGAAGAAGCGTACGGCTTTCATGATATGTACAGCGGCGGCTTTTACCGGTACAGCACACCGGAAGAGCGCTGGGCGTTCTGGAGCCGCAACATCTACATCAACCGGTACATGGATCCTCCCAGACCGGTGTATCAGGATCTGCTGTCCCTGGTGCAGGACAAAGACTGTTTTGTGATCACAACGAACGTCGATCACTGTTTCCAGCGGGCGGGGTTTGACAAGCAGCGCCTGTTCTACACGCAGGGGGACTATGGTTTGTGGCAGTGCAGCAAACCGTGCCACGACAAAACGTACGATAACGAAGAGACCGTCCGTGCGATGGTGCTCGCACAGGGATTCACGATCGCGGAGGACGGAACGCTGCAGGTGCCCGCGGAAGATGCGGTGCAGGCAGCATCTTCCGGGCTTTTAAAGCGGTCTGTCCCGTCTGATCTGGTGCCGCGCTGTCCGGTCTGCGGTGAGCCTCTGACGATGAATCTGCGCGCGGATGACACCTTCGTGGAGGATCAGGGCTGGTATGCGGCTTCGGCGGCTTACGCGGCATATTTGAGGGCTTGTGAGGGCAAGCGTGTGCTGTATCTGGAACTGGGGGTAGGCGGCAACACGCCGATGATCATCAAATACCCGTTCTGGGTGATGACGTATGAGAATGAACAGGCAACCTATGCCTGTCTCAACTATGAAGAGGCGTGCTGCCCGGAAAGATTGAAAGACCGATCGATCCTGCTCGGCGGGGATACCGGAGAAGTGTTGAAAAAGCTGAAATAAAAAAGCAGGGCTCATTTGCTGAGCCCTGCTGCGTATTCATAGTCGTATAAGACCTGCCAGACGGCATCCCGGACAAGATACGCCGGATCTTTGGAGAGGGTGCCTTTTCTGACGCTGTCGAACTGCAGCGGTAGGTACTGGTGGATCATATTCATGGGGATCTCGTGCGTGCGCAGGTTGACAAACAGCTGATTGATGGCTGCCTGCACCTTGTCATTGCCGATGTAG
The DNA here is from genome assembly GCA_024697655.1 of Clostridiales bacterium. The sequence goes on along the minus strand of JAILFI010000003.1, from coordinate 6,393 downwards.
TAGCGGGCGCGGTCGGAGAAGCTGTATTTGCGGGCCAGCGCGCATTCTCTTTCGGTGCCGTGGTAGTGCTTCATCCAGTTGGCGGGTGCTTCCAGCATGACTTGCTCGAGCGATTCCATGACATGTGCCCGGGCAGTTTCGGGCACCAGCTCTTTTTCGATCATGCTGAGTGCAAAGAGCGCTTCGCGCATGGCGTAGGTGAGGGCAGGGCCGACTTTCAGGATACCGACGCCGTCTTCGACCATCTCCCGCAGGGCTTCTTTGCTCTGGTAATCCGTGGAGTGGCCTTCAAAGACAAGACCCGGGTATTCGGTCAGTTTTGCGTTCAGTGCCGCCGCATTCTCTCTGTTATAGAGGAAGATCTGATCGTCGCCGAATTCGACGCCGGGTTGCACAACGACTGCGATGACATCTTCCATCGCTTCGCCGAAGATCCTGCGGTAGGTCTCGACGGTGTCTGCAAAAGACTCCGGTTTTGTCACGGCAAGCGTATCCTCCGCTTCCTGCGCACCGCCGGGGATCGGAACCTCGGAACCGATGATGAAGACGGGACGGGGTGCATCAGGCACTTCCTGCAGCAGTTCGGCGTACGCTTTCATAGCCACATCGTAGAGTTCCTTGCCGCGCCGTGCGACCGTTTCCGTAGCCAGAGGACCTTCCGGATCGTCCGCAACTTTCATGCTTGTGTCAAGATGGATCTTCGTAAAGCCGGCACGGGCATATTCGTAGACGAGCACTTTGGCTTTGCTCATGGCTTCCCGTTCAGGCAGATCCGCAAAAGTGAGCGGTCCGAGATGGTCGCCCGCCAGCATGATGAGGTCTTCGGAAACGCCGTATCCGGCTGCCAGATCGAGCACCCGGCGGTAATAGTCCGCCGGCCGCATCCCGGTATAACCGCCGTCCTGATTGACCTGGTTGGCCGTGGCTTCGAGCAGCACCGGTCTGCCGGTCACAGCGGTCCGCTGCAGGATCGCTTCGATCACCATCTGATTGGCGGTGCAGTAGGAGGGCATGCCGGTTTTTTCGCCGGCAGTGCGCCTCTCCATCATGATGCGCATGGGGTTGGGTCTTGTTGTCATAAATACCTCGTTTCGCTTTTTACAGCAGGTTGCTGCCTGTCTCGCTGTCAAAGATATGCATGGCAGCGGGGTCGAACTGCAGATCCACGCGTTTGCCGGCTTCGTACTGCGACAGGTCCGCGGAACGCGAGCCGACGATGGCGATGATGTCCTCGCCGTCTTTGGTCATGTGCAGGTGGATCTCACTGCCCATCATCTCAGCGACTTCGATCGTCGCGTCGCCTTCGCCGCCGGTGCTTTCGCATTTCATATCGACCGGTCTGACGCCGATCGTGACGGAACGGTTTGCAGTGCCGGCCTTGCTGAGGGCGGCGGATTGCTCTGCTGTGAGCGGGTAAGTTCTGCCGAGCAGACTGACGCTGTAAGCATCGCCCTCAAGCTGCAGACTGCAGCCGGGGAAGAAGTTCATCTGCGGGACGCCGATAAAACCGGCTACGAAGATGTTCGCCGGATGCATGAAGACTTCCTGCGGTGTGCCGATCTGCTGGATAAAGCCGTCTTTCATGATGACAATGCGGTCACCGAGTGTCATAGCTTCTGTCTGATCATGAGTGACATAGATAAACGTTGTATCGATCTTGCTGCGCAGCTTGATGATCTCGGTGCGCATCTGGTTGCGCAGCTTGGCGTCGAGATTGCTGAGCGGTTCGTCCATCAGAAAGACCTTCGGGTTGCGGACAAAGGCGCGGCCGATCGCCACACGCTGTTTCTGGCCGCCAGAGAGAGCCTTCGGCTTGCGGTCGAGCAGGGAGGTGATGTCGAGGATCTCCGCTGCTTCGCGCACCTTGCGGTCGATCTCGTCTTTCGGAGTCTTTTTGACCTTCAGGGAATACGCCATGTTTTCGTAGACAGACATGTGCGGGTAAAGGGCGTAGTTCTGGAAGACCATGGCGATGTCTCTGTCTTTTGGGGCTACGTCGTTCATCCGTTCCCCGTCGATGTACAGGTCGCCTTCCGTGATTTCTTCCAGCCCGGCGATCATGCGCAGAGTGGTTGATTTGCCGCAGCCGGACGGGCCGACCAGCACGATGAATTCCTTGTCCGCAATGTCCAGACTGAACTGCTGGACAGCGACGACACCTTCCGCGGTGATCTGGAGGTTGCTCTTCTTTTCAGGCGATTCCGGGGCCTTCTTTTTCTTTTTTTCTTTCTCTCCGCTGTGCGGGTATACTTTTTTGATGTTTTTCAGAGTGACTTCAGCCATCAGTCTTCCCTCCAGGTTTCATATACGTTGACGAATTCTTCAGCCGGGGTGCAGGAGGAACCGCATCCCCGGATCGGGGAGGCCCATCCATCGAGCAGGGCTGCCTGATCTGTGTACACCTCGCCGTAAGCATCTGTCCAGGAATCGCTCTCCTCAAAACCGCCTGCCGCATTGTCATGGATGTTGTTTCCGGACAGGTCTTCCGCCCGTACGTCGGTGTTGTATTCCACAGCCGTGCAGCCACCGGCGAGCAGGTTGCCGTAGACATCGTTATTCCTGCTGCGCTGGACGCCGATCTGTGTATCGTTGTCGATAAGGGTATTGTTGTGGAATTTGCAGTCCTCCGTGTATCCGAGGTCCGCATCATAGCCGCCAAAGCAGATGCCGCACCAGCCTTCGCAGCCTGCGATCACATTGTCATGGACGTCGATGCCGGCTACTTTGAACAGGGGATTGTCGTCCGGACTGTGCTCAGTGGCAACTTCAATGCCGATGTCGCAGCAGAACACGAAATTGTTGTAGATCTCGATGTTTTGTCCGCCGTCGACGTAGATGCCGTCCGCACAGAGATCGTATTCGCCGTCCTCCAGATATGCGTCGTTGCCTTCCGCGCTGATGCCGTAAACCACGTTGTCGCGGCAGATGCCGTTGCGGACATAGTCTGCGTCATACAGGTTGTCAAAGCCTTCGTCTTCGGGGTGAGCGGAGTTGCCCTCAAAGCCGATCATATCGATGCCGATATTGTTGTTTTCGTGGATGATATTGCTGCTGATCTCAAATCCGTCGATATTGCCGTTGAAAACGGTGGATTCGCTGTCGCCGCATTCACAGTCGTATACTTCGCAGCCGGTCATGGTCAGGTTGGTGACCGGAGCGAGGTCGTTGCGCGCATATACGCAGATGCCGTGGGTGCCGCGGATGCCGTGAACCGTGCAGTTTCTGATGGTGATGCCGTCGAGCGGCGTTTCGCCCTGTTCGCGGGTGCTCTCATAGTAGATGCCATGGGTGCCGCCTTCAACGGTCAGCCCTTCAAGGGTGATATGGTCTGTATTGACCAGATGGATACCGATGATCTCATCTCCGTCGTCAGCGGGCTTGATGACAGGCGTCTCTCCGTCCGCTGCTTTGATTGTGACGGGAGCCTCAGCAGTACCGCTCGCGGCTTCCGTGAGGGTGAGCGCCGCATAGGTGCCGTCGTGGACGATGATCGTCCTGCCGGGGGCGAGACTTGCTGCTGCGCAGGGCAGGGTGGCAAACGGGTTTTCTTCGGTGCCGTTGCCGTCCGTGTCGCTGCCGTTTTCGGCGGAGACGTGGATCAGATCATCTGTCCCCGTATAATCGCCATAGTCTGCGGGATCTGTCACGGCGCCGGTCTTCCCGCAGCCGATGCTCATGGCACAGATGGTGACGAGCACCGCTGCTGTGAGCATACAGAGAGTCGTTCTTTTCGTCATGGTCGTTCTCCTTGCTATAGCGGCTGCGTTTTACAATGGATAGATCGTTACGCCCTGTACGACGCGGTTGACTTCACCGGTGGGGCAGGGGTTGTCCGGGGTGCATCCCATCGTCAGCGAGCAGAGCAGCGCCAGCGTCTGCGCAACGGTGATATACGCCGGTGCGAGCAGGCTGTTGGGCGTCTTCTCTTCAAACGGCAGAACAACGGTAAGATCGGCCAATCTGCGGACCGACTCGTCGTCTTTGGCTGTCACCGCGATGATCCGGCTGCCCTGGCGGTCTCTGTTGAGTTCCGCGAGCAGATCCATCTCATAGCGTCTTGTGACTGGTTCGTCGGATAGATAGAGAACGGTCAGTTCCTCTGCATTCACGACGGATTTCGGTCCGTGGCGGAAGCCCATCGGGGTGTCATAGATCGAGATGACATCGCCGGCAGTGATCTCCATCATCTTGAGGGCGGATTCCTGCGCGATCCCCTTGAGGACATCGGAACCGAGGAAGACCGCTCTGTGCGGAACAGCCGCCTGCAGCAGGCTGCGGAGCGGAGACCAACCGTTCTCCAGGAAAGCATCCGCCGCCTTGACCGCCGCGTCGAACGGGAGGTCCTGATCACCGAGGAGTGTCATAAGTGCGGCGATGTACATGTTGGTGAAACTGCTGGTCATCACGAAGCTCTTGTCGTTGGTTTCTTCAGTGAGAACCACGCCGAAGCAGTGGTCGTTCTCAGCCGCCCGGTTCGCCAGATGACCGTCTTTGTTGCAGGTAAAGACCAGATGGCGTACTTTGTCGGAAAAGTGGTCGAATGCCTGCACGGTGCCGACGGACTCCGGGCTGTTGCCGGAGCGGGCGAACGAAACGAGCAGGGCGGGCGTATCGGGATCAATGTAGCTTTCGGGGCTCGCCACGATGTCCGTTGTGGCAACCGACTGCACATGGCCGTGGTGAGCTCTTAAAAGCGCGGGGCGAAGGGCGTTGCCGACGTACTCGCTGGTGCCGGCGCCGCTTAGAATGATCTGGTAATCGGGGGCGTCTGTCACGCTGTGCACAAATGCCTGCAGATCCCCCCAGATATCTTTGATCTGCGCGATGGTTTTCTGCCAGGTGGCCGGCTGCTGCCGGATCTCACCGGCGGTGTCCGCCGCACGCAGGACTTTGAGCTGGTTTTCTGTATATCCGAATAACACGTTGTGACTCCTTTGGGTACTGGTTGGAAATGGCTTCATACATACCGGCCTGTGCAGGTCACTTCATTCCCGTCAGCGCCAGTCCTTTGATGAACTGCTTCTGGAATATGATGAACACAATGGCTGCCGGGATCATGATCAGCGCCGAGGCTGCCATGGTCGCGGACAGATCTGTCGAGTGCTGCGTCGAGAAGTAACTCAGTGCGAGCGGCAATGTCATATTGTCCGTGCTGGACAGGTAAATCAACGGGTTGAGGTAATCGTTCCAGTATTCCAGGAACGTGAAGATGGCGAGTGCCCCGAGTGCCGGGCGGATCTGCGGAATGACGATGTTCCAGTAGATCCGGAAATTGCCGGCGCCGTCTATTTTGGCGCTCTCGATCAGTTCGCGCGGGATCTCCTCGCAGTATTGCTTGCATAAATAGATGCCGAATACATTGACGAACGAGGGGATGATCAGGGCCCATACGCTGTTGTACAGCCCCACTCCGTCGATGATGATGAAGGTCGTGATCATGGTGACCTGCGCCGGAACCATCATCGTGAAGACGAGCATGGCGAACAGGAAGTTGCGCCCTTTGAATTCAAAGCGCGCGAATATGTATCCCACGATCGAGCTGGTGAACAGGATGACGATCGTGTTGATGCCGGTGACAAAGCAGGAATTCCACAGCCATTTGAAGAAGGGCGATTTGGTCAGCACCTTTTCATAGCCTGCCATGGTGGGATCCTGCGGAATGATGTGCATCGGGTCGGTGAGCGTTTCCATCGTGGTCTTAAAGGAATTGGAAAGCATCCAGATATATGGCACCACGATGATGATCGACACGACGAGCAGAATGATGAATATGAGCAGCCGTTTTTTGAATCCGCTGCCTCCGATGATCTCTTTCATGATCAGTACTCCCAATCCACTTTATTGACGCGCTGCTGGATGAGGCTCACCACAAGGATGAGCAGGAAGAGGACGACGGAAATCGCCGCGGCGTATCCCATCTCCTTGTACACGAAAGCGGTCTTATAGATATAACTTGTCAGGACGAGCCCCGAGTTCTGCGGTCCGTCTTTGAACAGCAGGACACTGAACTGTGCGAACATCTGGAAGTATGAGATCAGTGTCATGAGGACGACGAAGGTCGTCGTTCTGCCAAGCAGCGGTAGCGTGATACCGCGGAATTTTTGCCAGCCCGTGCAGCCGTCGAGGTCCGCTGCTTCGTAGACATCCCCGGGGATGCTGTCGATGCCGGCGCAGAACAGGATGATGTTGTAACCGAGGTCTGCCCACAAGGTGAAGATGATGACGGAGAGCATGACGTAACTGGCGTCGCCTGTCCAGGCGATGCCGTGCCCGCCGAACATCCTGATGATCTCGTTGATCAGGCCTGTTTTGGTGTTCATGATGCTGCGGCCCCAGACGACGGCCGAGGCGACCATCGGAGCGATGCAGGGCAGGAACACGATCATCCGGAAG
>JAILFI010000130.1 GCA_024697655.1 Clostridiales bacterium | reverse complement strand
CGCAGATGTTGAACACCGCGTAAAAGCTGGCTGCCTGCCCGGATGAGGTCAGCATGGCCGCCGTGCCACCTTCCATGTCGGCGATTTTGGCCGCCACCAGGTCGCAGGTGGGGTTCTGCAGGCGGGAGTAGAAATAGCCGGAGGCCTCCAGATCGAACAGCTTGCCCATGTCCTCGCTGGTGTCGTATTTGAACGTGGTGCTCTGGTAGATGGGGATCTGCCGGGGCTCCCCGTTGCCGGGGCGGTAGCCGCTCTGCACGCATTTTGTTTCTATCAGATAGTCGCTCATCCTTTTTTTACCTTCCCTTATATACAAAATAATTATCATTATCATACCACACTTCCGGAATCAATGTCAAATGCCAAGTAATCATAATTATCACAAAAATAGCTATTTACTTTTCTTTTTTTTTGTGCTAATATTGGTTTATATGAAAATGGAAGGAAGTTCAGATGCTATGAAAATCCGGTTTTCCGTGAAATTGCTTTCCGTGATTGTCGCGGCCGCGCTGCTGATGACCCCGCTGGCGGGCATGACCGCGTACGCCAGGCAGAAGACGCTGGTGCAGAATTATCCCCTGATCGAGATCCCCGGCTTTATGGCCAGCGATATCTATGAGGACAAGGACGACAAGGATTCCAAAGAGATCTTCCCCTGGAGCACCGACGATATCCTCAACACCGTCAAGAACTGCATCCCCGCGCTGATGAAATTCCTTGTCACCAAGGATTACGACGCGCTGGCGGACAAGATCATCCCCGAGGCCAAGGCGCTGCTGTCTCCCTCCTTCTGCAACCCGGACGGCACCCCCGCGGGCAATTCCGGCGCGTATATGGAATACCCGGACAGAGATGACATTCATAAATATTCCACGTTGACCTTCCGTTATGACTGGCGGATCGATCCGCTGGAGGTGGCTTCCCAGCTGAACGATTTCATCGACTACGTGCTGTGGGCCACCGGCTGCAGGAAGGTCGCCATCTCCTGCCACAGCCTCGGCGGCCTCATCGCGCTGACCTACATGTCCGTCTACGGCACGGACAAGATCTACGCCGCCGGCCTCAACACCACCGCCATCTTCGGCGAGGCGTATACGGGCCAGATGTTCTCCGGCGATATCACCGTCTCCGGCGAGGCGCTGGTCTATTACCTCCAGTACGCGCTGGATCAGTCCGACTATGACGCCATCGTGGGCGCCGTGCTGGACGCGCTGAAGGACGCGGGCATCGCCGACGCCATCGCGAAGTACGCCAACGATATCATCGAGCACATCAAGGAGAGAGCCATTTCCGAGATCCTCTTCCCCATGTTCAGCAGCTGGCTGTCCATCTGGGCCATGGTGCCGGACGAGTACCTTGACAGCGCGAAGGAGTACATGTTCGGCGTGGCCAATCCCGATACGGATTATTCCGGCCTGCGCGAGAGGATCGACGCCTTCAGCGAGGCGTTCCGTCCCACGAGGATCCAGACGCTGGAAGAGCTCAACGACAACGCCCGCGTGGCGGTCATCTCCCGCTACGGCTACTCCTCCATCCCGCTGACCTCTCAATGGGACAGCCTGACGGACGGCGTGATCGACTGCAGCCGCAACTCCTTCGGCGCAACCACCGCCCCTTACGGGAAGCAGCTGACCGACGAGGAGCTGGAAGGCGTGGATCCGGCCTATATCTCCCCTGACCGCACCGTCAGCGCCCACACCTGCCTGTTCCCCGAGCAGACATGGTTCATCAAGGACTACAAGCACGCCACCAACAGCCATGCGCTGGATGAAATGATCTACAAGCTGCTGTTCAACCCCGCCGGTGAATCCACGGTGGATTCCTATCCGGAGTACCCCCGCTTCCAGCGGTTCCGTGGCTTCAACGAGTCGCTGCAGCCGGATCCCTCCACCGCCGAAAAGCTGACCGGTTTCAAGGCCTTCTTCCAGAAGTTCCTGGCGATCCTGAACAACATCTACATCCTGTTCCTTGATATTTTCGGCATCAGACATATCTGATCCGATATCGCCGCATCCGCAATAAAGCTTCAGCCGTCCCCAGCACAGTTCGGGGAACGGCTGTTTTTCTTATAACAAAAACCGTTTCAGATACAGCAGCTCGCCGGAGGGGTGGAGCCCGATCCGCTCGAAGCCGCACTTTTCATAGAGCGCCCGGCCCCGGAGGTTGCTTTTCGCGGTGGAGGGATCCGGCTGCAGCGACTCGTTGAAGCC
>JAILFI010000157.1 GCA_024697655.1 Clostridiales bacterium | reverse complement strand
CCAGCGCCGTCTTGACTTCCAGGAGGACCATGCCGGAAGGAAGGATCGCCTTTCCTTCCCCTGCGGGAAGATAGTATCCTGCCGGCCATATGCTGCTGTCGGGAACAGCCCGCCAGACGTTCTGTTCCTCTGCGCCGGCGGCCTGCTCTCTGAACGGCAGCCGTTCATATTCCTGATAGCGGATGTCTCTGTCGAATGTCATCCGGAAATCCGGATCGTCTTTGGCGAACCAGGCCTCCCTGTCGCAGGAGATGTGCGCCGCCGGCCCCAGTCCTCTGTACAGCAGCGAGAAATACCGGATCTCTTTTGTGATCTGCTCCTGACAGCCTTCCTGCAGGAACTCTTCAACGGTCAGCCGCCTCTTATAGACCACATGGTCGTACTTTTTCTTGAGTTCCAGGAACATCTGTGAGGGAGCTGTCCTGCCGCCGTAGTAGCGGATGCGGAGTTTTTCCTTGTAGACCGGCCGTTCGATCGACCGGCGGATGAGCAGATGGTCGGCTGTGTCGAAGTAGATGCTGCCCACCCGGCTGCGGCCGAATTCATCGGGCCGCATGTACGCCTTCATGATCCTGCAGAGCCCGGCTGCCTGTTCTTCCGTCATCAAGTATTTGAGTTCGTAACGTTTGAAGATTTTTTTGTTTTCCATCGGTCTGCCTCCCGGTGTTTTCATGCTGCCCGGCCGCGTGTGCGGGGACAGCGGTGCTTTTGTTGGTGCAACCTTACTAAAAAAGTCTTAAAGAATTCTTAAAGTTAAGTGAGGCGACCGGAAAGACACGAAAAAAGCAGGCCCCGTATGGGCCTGCTTTCGCTTCCGCAGTATGAAGGGCTATGGAACTATTCTTCGTCCGTATCGCCGGAATCGCCCTCTTCCGCTTCGCCGGAGTTCTCCTCCGCTTCCGCGCCCGTCTTCTGCTTTTCCGGGAATTTGCTCCGCCACGCGGCGGCATTATAGTAGTAATCGCACCACAGCGGTGTCGGTTCACCGTCGAATGTGGATGCTCCGACCGCCCCGTACGTGCGGTACAGGATGCAGTAATACGGGACATCGCTGATGGTGATCTCCCGGATCCGTTTGACCAGATCCTGCATTTCCTCGATCGAACTGCCCGCCCGCAGTTCCTGCAGAAGCGCGACCAGTCCGTCGTTGTCATACCCGGCGTAGTTCGTGCTCTCATAGCCGAACAGTGCCCGCATGTCCATCTTTTTATCAAAGGTATAACTGCCGAAGTACAGATCGAATTCGCCCGCCTTGAGTGCTGCGTAATACTCATCGGAAGACATCTCCACCACAGAGACGACAATGCCGAGTTCCTCCAGCGATTCGGCGACGATCTCCGCGCTGCCCGCTTTTTCCGCATCGGCTTTGTTGACAGGGATCCGCACCGAAAGGACGTTGCCGGCACTGTCGACGATATTGCCGTTCTCATCCGTGTCCTTGTATCCGGCTTCTTCCAGCGCTTCCTGCGCTTTCTTGATGTCGAACGGATACGTCAGTTCACTGCTGTCGATCCCCATATACCCCGGGAAAAACATGCCGTCGTTTTTCATCCCGCTGCCGTAGTACTGCATGTCGATGATGGTGTCGCAGTCGATCGCGCAGCAGACCGCACGTCTGACATTGCGGTCCGAAAACGCGCCGGTTTTACAATTAAACCCGATGAACTCGACCGTATTTGCCGGGAAGTTGGTGACCGAGATGTCCTTCTTCGTGATATACGTCTCCCGGTCCGGGTCTTTGGCGATCATCAGGCTGACACCGCCCGCCTGCAGGCGCTGATAGGGGTCGCCCTTCATCCCTTCTGTATCGAAGGTCAGTGTATTGGTGGGCACTGTGCCGTAGTAGGTCTCGCTCGGTTCCAGAATGAGCCGGTCGTTCGGATCGTAGCTCTTTACCTTGTACGGCCCGCAGCCCACCGGCTTGAATGTCCCGGAATCGCTCATCGCTTCGCCGTAGTACTCGTACCGATGCGACGGCAGAAGCGGGAATGTCAGAAGATCCAGCCCCATTTCATCGTCTTCATTAAAGTAGATCGTGACCGATTTGCCTTCTGACTGTACATATCCGATACGGTCGATCATATCCTTGTAATTGCAGCCGCTGCCGGCCAGCCGGTACACTTCGATCGCGAACACGACATCGTAACCGCGCACTTCCGCGCCGTCATCCCAGACAGCGTCATCCCGGATCTTCACCGTGATGCTGCTCGTATCGGGATCGAACTGATAACTCTCCGCAAGATCCATCACCGGACTCATCGAAGGATCCAGCCGGAACAGACTGCCGTAAAGAAGCGGCGTGATGTAATACGTATCTTCGTCCGTCGATGTGGCGGGATTGAGCGTCCTGACGGCATGCATCGGCAGTGTCACCGTATCCTGGTACACGTACGACTGCTCTTCCGTATCGTCTTCAAATACTTTGTTGCCGCCGGCCATATAAACAACTACGACCGCCAGCGCCGCCGCTATGAGCAATGTATAGAGAATGATCTGCCGGATCGTCGGCCGGCCGAATCTGTGATTCATAAAACTGTCCTATTCGTTGTCAGTAACTTCTGCCAGCGCTTCGTCGAGCTGGCTGTAAAGCCTCTCTCTGGAACCGCCGTTGTCCAGCAGCCGCTGGGAACGGGCGCGTTTTTCCTCTTCGGGCATCTGGCTCGCCATGTAGCCGCGCACCAGTTCCTCGCTGATGCCGTCGCGCGCCATGACACGGGCGATCCGCACCTCTTCCGGTGCCGTCACGAGCCAGACCATATCGCACATCGCATCGAGGCC
>JAILFI010000155.1 GCA_024697655.1 Clostridiales bacterium | reverse complement strand
TTGACGGAGAGAGTAGTCCTGACGGAAAAGATCAAGCGAGCCGGAGTTGGTGCGAGTCCGGTATCCGAGTAAGACAGGATGAAAATCACTCCCGAGTTGCAAGGCTGAAATTCACAGTAAGCTGCGCCGGCTTTTCCCCGTAACAGGAAACGCGTTTGATAGAATGTTGTAACAGGTGGTTAAGCGAAGCCCTCTTCGTCCTATTACGGCGAAGAAGGCTTTTTTCATAGGAGGAACCATTATGAAACGAGACGGAGTAGAGATCAGATGGCACGGCCGCGGCGGCCAGGGCGCGAAGACAGCTTGTCTTCTGCTCGCGGACGTCGCATTCAATTCGGGCAAGTATGTCCAGGGTTTCCCTGAGTACGGCCCCGAGCGCATGGGCGCTCCCATTACGGCGTACAACCGAATTATGGACCGTCCGTGCAACGTGCACTCCAATATCTATTTTCCGGATTATGTGGCGGTCGTCGATGAGACGCTGCTCAAGACAGTCGATGTGACAGCGGGCATCAAAGAGGGCGGCGCGCTGGTCGTCAATACGAGCAAGACACCGGCTCAGATCCGCGAACTGCTGCCGGAAGACTATAAAGAGAGCATCTACTGCATCGATGCGCAGAAAGTCTCCATGGAAACGATCGGTAAGAACTTCCCGAACACACCGATGCTGGCGGCGGTCGTCAAGGTCAGCCGCGTCATCGATGAACAGCAGTTCATCCGTGATATGCGCGAATCGTTCGAACACAAATTTGCGACCAAGCCGCAGGTCATCGAAGGCAATATGAAGGCACTGCAGGTCGCAATGAAGGAAATCGTCGCCGGTTAAAAGAAAGGATATATACCAATGATCTTAAAGAAAGCGGAAGAGATCAACGAAAAGTCCACGTGGCAGGAACTGACCACGGGCGCTGAGATCTACGAACCTGCGACGAGTCTGCAGGTCAATACCGGGGAATGGCGTGTCATGACACCTGTTTTCAAGGAAAAGCAGTGCCGGCAGTGCCTGCTGTGCGTGCCGTTCTGCCCGGACAGTGCGATTCCTGTCAAAGACGGGAAACGCCTTGACTTTGATTTTATGCACTGCAAAGGATGCGGCATCTGCGTCACGGCGTGCCCGTTCGACGCGATCAGCTTTGTAAAGGAGGAGAAGTAATGGCGATCAGAGACAGACTCAGCGGCAATGAAGCCGTTGCAACGGCCATGCGCCAGATCAATCCGGACGTCATGGGTGCATTCCCGATCACCCCGTCGACCGAGATCCCGCAGTATTTCTCCAGCTATATCGCGAACGGCAAGGTAGATACGATCTTCGTACCGGTCGAAAGTGAGCACGGGGCGATGTCCACCTGCATCGGCGCGAGCGCGGCAGGGGCCAGAGCGGTCACAGCCACGTCCTCCGCAGGGCTGGCATTCATGTGGGAACTGCTGTACGTCGCGGCTTCGATGCGTCTGCCGATCACGATGGCGGTCGTCAACCGCGCGCTGACTGGCCCGATCAACATTAACTGCGACCACAGCGACAGCATGGGCGCACGCGACAGCGGCTGGCTCCAGATCTACGCGGAGACCAACCAGGAAGTCTACGACAACTTCATCCAGGGCGTGCTGATCAGTGAAGCGTGCAGGCTGCCGATCATGGTCTGCCAGGACGGCTTCATCACCAGCCACGGCGTCAGCAACATCGAGCTGATCGAAGATGAGAAGGTCAAGGAGTTCGTCGGTGAGTACGAACCGGAGAATTACCTGCTGAACGCGGAGAATCCGCTCGCAGTCGGGCCTTACGGCATCAGCCCGTATTACATGGAAGTCAAGAGAAAGCAGGCGCAGGCCATGAAGGACAGCATGCCCGTCATCATGGACGTCGCCAAGAAGTTCTACGACATGACCGGCCGCAAATACGGTTTCTTCGAAGAGTATAAGATGGACGATGCGGAAGTCGCGATCGTCGTCATCGGCTCCTCGGCCGGCACCGGCAAGGAAGCGGTCGACCGTCTGCGTGCAGAAGGGCAGAAAGTCGGTCTGATCAAGCTCAGAGTCTTCCGTCCGTTCCCGCGCATCCCGCTCGCTGAGGCGATGTGCAAGGTCAAGGCAGTCGCCGTCATGGACAGAGCCGAGAGCTTCTCCAACAGCGGCGGCCCGCTCTTCAACGAGTGCCGCAGCTCGCTGTACGACCTCGACAACAAGCCGTACTGCATCAACTATATCTACGGTCTTGGCGGCCGTGATATCCAGGTAGAGGACTTCTACGAGATCTACAAAGATCTGTTCGTTATCTACGAGAATGATGACCCGGGCGACGTATACCGTTATATGGGCGTACGTGACAGCCGGTTCCTGTAGGAGGTGTATCATGGCTTACGATCTGAAAAAAGAACTCGAAAAGCAGGATCGCCTCGTCGGCGGTCACAAGCTCTGCGCCGGCTGCGGTGCAGGCATCACGGTCAGGGCGGTCTTAAGAGCCCTGGAGCCGGGGGACAAAGCGGTCGTCGGCAACTCGACGAGCTGCCTGGAGGTTTCTACCTTCATGTATCCGTACACGGCTTATACAGAGAGCTATA
>JAILFI010000146.1 GCA_024697655.1 Clostridiales bacterium | reverse complement strand
CTTCGCATTCGGCTTTCGATGGAAGAGGCACTGCTTCGCATGCGCGATCATTTTGGCGAGGAAAAACAGGTCACCCTGACCATCGCCGAGCGGTGGGCAAGGCCGTATGTGCAGATCGAACTGGAAGGCGAGATCTTTAATCCGCTCAGCAAGACGGCGGTCGAACTGGCGGACTGGAGCGGCTCGCTGCTGACGGCGGTCGGACTGGCGCCGCAGTACAGCTACAGCAACGGCACCAACACACTGCGGCTTATTCTGCCGCGGCAGGGCATGAACCCGGTGATGAAGATGTTCTTCGCACTGGTTGCCGGCGTCTTCATCGGTGCGCTTCTGGCCACGGCGCTGCCGGAGGCGGCCAGAGACATTCTGAATACGGTCGTCTTTGAGCCCTGCTATGAGGTTTGGTACCGCATCCTGATGGTCTCGGCAGGCCCGGTCATCTTTCTGATGACGATCACCACCACCATCAATACAGGGAAAATCACCGAACAGGGCGGTGACAGCAGACGGATGCTGGCGCGGTATATCCTGGTCAGCGTGCTGCTGTCGGCGCTGGCGCTGGCGATCAGCCCGCCGCTGTTCCGCCTGGACTGGCAGCTGGATGAAATGGGACCGGGGCTGATCCGATCGTTCCTCGAGACCTGCTTCTCGATCGTCCCTGAAGATGTCTTTTCACCGGTCATTACCGCCAATACACCGCAGATCCTGCTGGTGGCGCTGGTGCTCGGCAACCTGCTCTTTGTGGCGGGGGCCAGGGCGAATCGGCTGAGTCAGATCTGCCGGCAGGCCAACACGGTCGGTCTGCTTCTGGCGGACGGCATCAGCCGGCTCGTGCCGTATATGGTCTTTCTGTTCACCATGCTGGAGATCATCCGCGGCAACACGGTGCTTCTGTGGGGGCTCTGGAAGCCGGTCCTGATCGCGCTGGTGCTGTCCCTTGTGATCACGGCTATCGATGTTGTCTATACCGGCATGCGTATCCGTGTACGCCCCGCACAGCTGTGGGCGAACGTGCGGCCGGTATTCTTGAAAACGCTCCGCAAAGGGTCGCTGGACGCCTCCTTTGCGTTGTCCGAGAAGGTCTGCGTGCAGAAACTGGGGATCGAGAAACATTTCGTTACCGTCGGTCTGCCGCACGGGCTGGTGCTGTTCATGCCAATCAGCGCGCTTGGGACGCTCGTCTTCACGATGTACACGGCTTCGGTCTATCATCTGGAAGTTTCGCCCGCCTGGTACCTGATGGTCCTGGTGCTGGCGACGCTGTTGTTCGTGGCGACCCCGCCGGTGCCCGGCGCCAACCTGTTGGCGTACGCTGCGCTGTTCGTGCAGTTTGGTTTCCCGTCGATCGCGCTGATCGATGCAATGATTTTTGATATTATCTTCGGAATCTTCGCGGCGGCAGCCAACCAGCTGCTGCTGGAAATGGATCTGACGCTGCAGGCGTCCCGGATCGGACTGCTGGACGGAAGGATGCAAAAGAAATGAGTCTGAACCTGAATGAGATCTTTGCATCGCTGTCCGATAAGGTCCCGCAGTGGGGGCCTCTGATCGGCATGCTCGAATTCAGGGAATCGAAGGATGCCGCACCGGTCGATAACGACGGGCGGACGATCTATTACAACACGCAGAAAATGCAGTACTACACACTGTCCACGCAGATGTTCTACTTCGCGCAGCAGCTGATGCATGTCCAGCTCGCCCATGCGCAGCGCGGCGAGGGCCGCGACCCGGCGCTGTGGAAGCGCGCGACGGACGACATCGTGAACGAAATGCTGGTGGCGGACGGCTTTCAGCAGGCGGAAGACCTGCGCAGGCGTCCGGAGGCGGCCGGTGTGTGCGCGGAGGATCTGTACGTGCGGTACGCGCGGGCGGCTGAAGACGGGGAAGAGGCCGAAGAAGCACCGCCTGAGATGGAAGAGCCGCCGAAGAAAAAGACGGATGTAACTGGAAAACACGCGGGCAATGACCACGGCGCGAAGGAACGCGAGATCGAAGACCCCGGCCTGGCGAAAGCCGTGGCGGGACTGGCGGACCTGCTCGAGCCGAGCATGCAGATCGACTACGACTGGTTCCCGGGCGATACGATCCGCGACGGGATGCTGCGGGAGCGATTCCGCCCGTACCCTGTCCCGCATGCGGAGATCCTGCTCGACACGAGCGCGTCGATCGACGCGGAACTGCTGCGGACCTTCGTGCGCGGGGTCAAGGGACTGCTGGCGGAGGATGCTGTCGTGCGGGTCGGCTGCTTCGACACGAAGTTCTACGGCTGGCAGGACGTGCGCACCGAGCAGGACATCCAGAACCTCGAACTCAAAGGCGCCGGCGGCACGGATTTTGAGACCGCGATCCACGCCTTCACGGGGGATGCCGAGACGCGTATCATCTTCACGGACGGATACGCTGAGATGCCCCCGGACCGCTGCGATGCCATCTGGCTCGTGTACAGCAGCACGCCGATCCACCCGGTGGGCGGCCGCGTCATCTATGTAGAAAAACCGGAGGAGACCGAACACGATGAAATCGATTTTCTTATCACA
>JAILFI010000135.1 GCA_024697655.1 Clostridiales bacterium | reverse complement strand
GGACAAGGCGGTGTCGGAGACGTGTACGAAAGCACTCGAGGAATCGCTCCGCACAGCGGTCCTCGCCAAACCGGCCGCGCACTGCTTCACCGAGCAGCCGCAGGCGGCCGAACCAAAATCCATGAGCAAGATCGGAGGTTGACGAAGACGATGGGAAAACTGATCGAGATCTGTACGAGCAGTAAAAAAGGCATCCAGAAGGCACCTGTGGGCAGCGCGCACCTGACCGCAGGCCACGGCATCGACGGTGATGCGCATGCCGGCAACTGGCACCGGCAGGTGAGCCTGCTGGGGATCGAAAAGATCGAAGCGTTCCGGGAGCGCGGCGCGGATGTGGACTTTGGCGCGTTCGGGGAAAATCTGATCGTGGAAGGATACGATTTCCGCAGTCTGCCGGTGGGGACCAGATTGCGGATCGGCGGACCGGACGGCGTGCTGCTCGAGATGACCCAGATCGGCAAGGAGTGCCATACGCACTGCGCGATCTACCATGCGGTCGGCGACTGCATCATGCCGCGGGAAGGCGTTTTTTCGGTCGTTCTGGAGGGCGGCGACATCAAAGCCGGCGACGAGGTGGAGATGATCCCCGCTGCGCCGGACAGACCGTTCACAGCGGCCTGGATCACGCTGTCGGACAAAGGCTCTGTCGGCAAGCGGACCGACGAGAGCGGTCCGCTCATCGGGCAGATGATGGAAGAAGCGGGCTACGATGTGGTCGAAGGGATCCTTCTGCCGGATGAGCGCGTCTTCCTCGAAAAAGAACTGATCCGCCTTGCGGACCAGCGGCAGGTCAGCGTCATCCTGACCACCGGCGGGACAGGATTCTCCCCCCGCGACATCACCCCGGAAGCGACCATCGCGGTCTGCGACCGGATGGCACCCGGCATCGCCGAAGCGATCCGGGCATTCTCGATGACCAAGACGCCGCATGCGATGCTGTCCCGGGCGGTTTCCGGGATCCGCGGCGGGACGCTGATCATCAACCTCCCCGGCAGCCCGAAGGCGGTCCGGGAGAGTCTGGAGTTCGTTTTACCTGCGCTGCGCCACGGGCTGGATGTCCTGCGGGGCACAGCAGGCGACTGCGCACGTAAATAAAACAGGATGCCTCCAAGGGCCCGGAGGCATCCGCAAGCAGCAGTCCGGTCCTGGCCGGGCGGGCTTGTTTTCATTATCAGAAAGGAGACAGAGAAATGAAACGAATGATTCTGATCGTGATGCTTTGTGCGGCCCTGGCGGTCTCGTTTGCCGGCTGCGGCAGCGGGGACGCGGCGAGCGCGGACAGCGGTTCGGCAGCCGCACCGGAAGAGAGCGCGGAGCAGGTCGAAGTCCTGGTCTTCGCGGCGGCGAGCATGAGTTCCTCCCTGGAAGAACTGAAGGCGTCCTATGAGGCGGATCATCCGAATGTGACGATCACGCTGAACTGCGACAGTTCGGGCACTTTGAAAACACAGATCATGGAAGGCGCACCGTGTGATATCTTCTTCAGCGCAGCGCAGAAGCAGATGGATGAAGTTGAAGAAGCCGGCCTGGTGATCGAAGGCAGCCGGCAGGATGTCCTCAACAACCAGCTTTGCGTGATCACACAGCCGGACAGCGCGACGAAAGTCACTGGTATCGAAGATCTGGACAAGGCGGCGAGCCTCGCGCTGGCGGACGGCAGTGTCCCGGTCGGCAAGTATACGCGCCGCGCGCTGATGAACCTCGGCATCCTGGACAAGGTCGATGACCCGGCGGTCTACACGACACAGGAAGTTTCTGCGGCGCTGGGCGGCATCGAGATCAGCGAGCAGGGCAACGTCAGCAAGGTCCTGACCGCGGTGCAGGAAGGTTCCTGTGAAGTCGGCACGGTCTATCTGTCCGATACCTACGGCCATGAAAACGATGTGAAGATCCTGCAGGTCGTCCCGTATGACACCGCGGGCGACATCATCTATCCGATCGCGCTGATCAGCAATCCGGATGCGACGGACGCGCAGGCAGAAGCCGCGGCAGACGTCCTTGCGTATCTCACGGGCGATGAGGCCAAGGAGGTCTACAAGACCCATCTCTTTGATATCGATCTTTGATCATCCGCCGCGTTACGCGGCATGGCAGCGAAGGAGCAGGCATGCTGGAACTGATGCAGAACCTCGACTGGAGCCCGTTGATCATCTCTTTGAAAACGGGCGTGGTCGCGACGGTCATCTCATTCTTTCTCGGTTTGTGGGCTGCACGCAAAGTCGTGCGGCTCCCTTCGCGTGCAAAAGCATTTGTCGACGGCATCCTGACGCTGCCGATGGTATTGCCGCCGACGGTCGCGGGCTTCGTGCTCCTGCTGATCTTTTCGCGGCGCCGGCCGGTCGGTATCTTCCTGAACGACGTGTTTGACATCCAGGTCGTACAGACCTGGCTCGGCTGCATCCTCGCGGCGACGGTCATCGCGTTCCCGCTGATGTACCGCAACGCGCGCGCCGCGTTCGAGCAGATCGATGCCAATTTGGTCTATGCGGGGCGCACGCTCGGGATGAGCGATGTCTCGATCTTCTGGAAGATCGTCGTGCCGACGGCAGGACCGGGCATCGCTTCCGGCGTGATCCTCACGTTCGCAAGAGCGATGGGCGAATACGGCGCGACATCGATGCTCGCAGGCAATATCCCCGGCAAGACCGGGACGGTCTCACAGCGGATCGCGATGGTCATCCAGGACGGCGATTACATGACGGCAGGCTTCTGGGTCATCGTTGTGCTGCTGATCGCTTTTGTGACGATCTTTCTGATCAACCTCTTCTCCGCGGGCCGGATGAAGAATGTCAAACGCTGGTAGGGGGACCGTCATGGCACTTTCGATCGACATCCGGAAAAAGCTCGGCGATTTCTCGCTGGATATATCGTTTGACAGCAACGCGAGACGCATCGGCATCCTCGGTCCGTCCGGCTGCGGCAAGAGCCTCACGCTCAAGAGCATCGCGGGCATCGAGCGTCCTGACGCGGG
>JAILFI010000091.1 GCA_024697655.1 Clostridiales bacterium | reverse complement strand
GGCATGGTGGATGCGCGATTCCTTGAACAAATGAAAGAAACCGCCTGGCTGATCAACACAGCCCGCGGCGAGATCGTTGACAACGAAGCGCTGGCGGCGACCATCACCGGCGGCAGGATCGCAGGCGCCGGGATCGACACGCTGGCACCGGAACCCGTGCAGGCGGACCATCCGCTCGTGAACCTGCCCGCGCCGTACTGCGACAGAGTCTTTTTCTCCCCGCACATCGGCGGCGTGACGTCGACCATGTTCAAGAAGGCGCACCGCCTCATCTGGGAGAACATCGAAAAAACCGCCCGCGGAGAGCGGCCGGACAATATCTGCAACGGTATATAAAAGCACCTCCGGAAAAGACCGGTGTATGAGGAGCCTGCTGCCCGGATGGACGGCGGGCTTTTTGGTGCGCCGGGAATGGCGGCTGGATCAGGTGGTTTTGCCGGCGCGGGGCAGATCTTTATTTACTATCTGCGCGGGCGATCATTAGGATCGACAGGAAGACCATCGCGATGCCGGCGGCTTTCCACAGATTGAAGTACTCGCTGAGCACGAGGAAGCCGAGCAGGCAGGCGACGATGTTCTCGATCGAAGAGATGACCGGGGCCATGGCTTTGTCGCGCACGAAGATCACGCCTTTGTAGTACATGCCGTAGCCGCAGGCGGTCGGGATGAGGCCAAAGCCCGCCGCGACCAGCAGGTTGACCGGTGTTGCTGCGAAGCCGAAGCCGTTCCATGGCTGCACGACGAGCGCGAGCGACAATGCCCCGAACAGGAAGCCGTAGAAGGTCAGTGTGAAAGGCTCCATGTCTTTGGCGAACGCGCGGGTGAAGAGGTTGTTGAGCGCAAAGGACAGCCCCGCCAGCAGGCCGATGAACAGCCCGTACGGCGAAAAGGTCAGTTCACTGAAATTGCCGCCTGTCACCATGACGGCGCAGCCGCCGAAGTTCAGGAGCACCGCTGCGATCTTGCGCAGCGTCAGCTTGTCTTTGAAGAAAATGGAAGAGAGCAGGACCAGAAAACCGGGGGCTGTGTAGTCCAGCACGGCGGCCGAAGCGATTCCCACTTCCTGCATGGCAGTCATGTAACAGAAGTTGTTCATCCCCAGACCCACGACGCCGATCAGAATGACGGCACCGAGTTCTTTGCGCGTGATCTTAAAGGCGCCGGGACCTGCGGAGAGCAGTACCAACGGGATCACAAAAAGAGCTCCGCCCGCGCACCGCAGGAAGGCGGTCATCATCGGGGTGGCGCCGGCTGCCAGCAGGTGGGTGGAAAACAGACCCAGCGTGCCGCATAAAGAGCCGCCGATCAGAAGGGAGAAGATCCCGATCTTATTCTGTCTATCTGAAATGCTGGCGGGCATAGGGTCTCCTTCGATCGCAAAGTAACTTCACCGCTCATGCTATCGCAACTTCCGCCCCTTCGCAAGAGCCGATTCCAAAACGTGCGCAGAGCGATTCCAAAACATGTGCAGAGCGATTCCAAAAACACGTGCGGAGCGATTCCAAAAGCGCGGGATTTGTGCGATAATAGCAAATGGACGATTATGTGCCGCTGACCGGCGGCACTATCAATAGAACAGTTATAAGTAGAAAGGACAGCTATGGAAAACAAGAACACCTGGGAAAAGTACAACGAAGAGCAGACGAAAGCCTGCATGGATTTCTGCGAGGGATACAAGAACTTCCTCAGTGAGTGCAAGACCGAGCGCGAGTGCGTGGAGCGCATCCGCGAGGACATCGAAAAGGCGGGCTATAAGGATATGGAATCGCTCATCGCAGCGGGCGCCAAACTGTCCGCCGGCGACAAGGTCTACCGCATCAACATGAACAAGAGCGTCGTGATGTTCAACATCGGCACCGACCCGATCGAGGACGGCATGAACATTCTCGGCGCGCACATCGACAGCCCCCGCATGGACGTCAAACAGAATCCGCTCTATGAGGACGGCGGCTTTGCCTATCTCGACACGCACTACTACGGCGGCATCAAGAAGTACCAGTGGGTCACCCTGCCGCTGGCCATCCACGGCGTCTTCGTGAAAAAGGACGGCACGGTCGTCAAAGTCGCGGTCGGCGAAAAGCCGGAAGATCCGGTCTTCTTCGTTTCGGACCTGCTGATCCACCTGTCGCAGGAGCAGCTGACCAAGAAGGCGGCGACCGTCATCGAAGGCGAAGCGCTCGACATCATCATCGGCAGCAAACCGCTCGTGATCGAGCCGGAAGAGGGCGAAGAGAGCGGGGAAAAGGACGAGAAGAAAGCGGCGAAAGATGCTGTCACGAAGGGTGTTCTGAAGATCCTCAAGGAGACCTACGACGTGGAAGAGGAAGATTTCCTCTCCGCGGAGCTCGAGATCGTACCGGCAGGCGCTGCCCTCGATGCCGGCTTTGACCGCAGCCTCATCCTCTCCTATG
>JAILFI010000079.1 GCA_024697655.1 Clostridiales bacterium | reverse complement strand
TCGGCTGTGTACAACGGGTTTTCAAAGTGCTTTGTAAAACCGGGGGAATATGCGCTGGTCGTCGGAGCAGGTCCGATCGGATGCTGCCACGCCATGATGCTTCATATGGCTGGAGCTGTCGTGGCAATGAATGATATTTCTTCTTCGCGGCTGGCACAGGTTAAAGAAAAGTTTCCGTATATCCAAACCTGTTGCGGGGATGACCTGCCCGGTTTTGTGAACAGCTGGACCGACGGAAGAGGCCTGGACATTGCGATCACAGCCTGCCCGGTCCCTTCCGTGCAGGCAGCGATGCTGCCGCTGATGAATTACGGAGGACGGGTGAATTTCTTCGGCGGTATTCCGGAGACTTTGGAACCGGTTGCGATCAATACCAATTTTATTCATTATAAGGAACTGATCGTGACAGGTTCTACGCGTCAGTCGACGGCGCAGTACAGGACGATCATGTCCTTTATCGCTTCGGGACTATTGGATGTCAGATCGATCATTACCGATCGGTACTGCCCGGAGGAGAGCCTTCAGGCATTTGAAAACGCGGCGGCAGCAAAAGGCATCAAGCACGTGATCGAGTTTTAAAATTTGATCAGAAGGGAGAAGGCCAAATGGCAGAACGTCTTTATATGGGTGTTGATCTGGGCACCAGTTTTATCAAAACGGCTGTCTATGATCTGACAGGCAGGCAGTATGCTGGCGCCAGTGAACCGGTCGCGGATGAGCGGCCGGAGAGCGGGGTCTTTCTGCAGCATGGAGAGCAGATCTTTGAATCTGTATGCCGCTGCATTAAAAAGACTGCCGGTGAGCTGGGGGAAGATGCCGGCAGGATCGCCGCCATCGCTTTCACCGGGCAGATGGCCGGCTCCATGGGTGTAGATGATGAGTGGAGAGACATTACCACCTGGTCGTGTACGCTGGATTCGCGCTATTTTCCGTATCTGCACGGGCAGCTGGAAAAATACGGGGATGAGTTTTACAGACTGTCAGGCACGAGTTCACCGGTCATGTGCGGAAAATACGAATGGTTCGCCCGGGAGTATCCAAAGCAGGCTGCCCGGATCGCAAAGTATGTGATGCTCAACGGGTACATGGTCGGAAAACTGTCGGAGATCAGCGTCAACGAAGCCGCAATAGATTATTCGCTGATCGCATGGACCGGCCTTGCGGATATCAAAAGCGGATGCTGGTCGGAAGAGATCTGCGGCAAGCTCGGGATATCGCCCGCGATGCTGCCGAAGATCGGCGGATGCACCGACATCGGCGGATATCTGTCAGAGAAAGCAGCCCTGCAGCTGGGAGTGCCGTCCGGTATTCCGCTCATACTCGGCGCAGGCGATAAGGTAGCCGGCTGCATCGGCGCAGGGATCTCCCGCGACGGAGATAAGATCTTCGAAACCTCATCTTACGCGGCGCTCAGCGTGCAGGTCGATGATTTCCGGCCAGATACAGCGTGCAGGGAGTTTGATATCATCGGCAATATCCGCCGTGACCGCTATTATGTTCATAAATACCTGCAGGGATCCGGCATCACCCTCGACTGGTTCGTGAATGAATTTATCCTTCAGGAAGGGGAGAATATCTCCGACGCGTTTCGGCGCATAGAGAAGCTGGCAGCCGATGTCCCGGCCGGAAGCGGCCATATGCTGGCGGTCGGCCTGCTCGGCGGCAGTGCGATGCCGTTCCAGCCGGACCAGAAAGGACTTTTCTTCGGGCACACCTGGTCGCACGGAAAGGGACATTTTTACCGTTCGCTGCTTGAGAGTTTCTCCTATGAACTGGCCGGTCTGTTAAGCCGCGTGGATGCGCTGTACCCGGAATATGCGGGCGGCGTGATCAAGCTGATCGGCGGCGGCGCGCGTTCTTCCGTCTGGCCGCAGATGATGGCTGATGTGACAGGACAGACTTTCGCGGTTTTAGACCGCGATGATGTGGCGCTGTGGGGCGCTGCCCTGCTGGCGGCTTCGGCGGTTGGCGATGTTTCGGATATTGCAGCTGCCGCGGACGCAGCGGTTTGTGTTTCGGCTTTCTATACGCCGGATCCGGACCGGACGGCCGCTTACAGGCCGTATATTGAACAGTACAGTACGCTGCGCAGGGAACTGCAGGGCTACTATGCATCACTTGGGAAGATCTGA
The DNA here is from genome assembly GCA_024697655.1 of Clostridiales bacterium. Next base: position 1,645 of record JAILFI010000079.1, on the reverse strand, counting down.
TACTTTTGGAAGATACTGCACAGCCGGGAGGAGAGTGAAATTATGATTGACGGGAAGATCGGTGTGTGTGTTGTAGGCGCAGGCAGGGCCGGGATGATCCATGCCAGGAATTTCAGCAAAAATGTGCCGGGAGCCAGACTGGTTGCCGTTGCTGATCCTGTGGAAGAAGCGGCGAAAGCTGCGGCGGAAGAACTGTCTCTGGATACATATTACCTTTCGCATGAACAGGCGCTCGGGGATGGACGGATCGACGCCTATGTTGTTGTTTCTCCGACAAAGTATCATGTGGACATTGTCAGGGCGATCGCGGCGGAAAAGAAACATATTCTCTGCGAAAAACCAATGGCCATGACGGAGGCGGAGTGCGATGAGATGATCCGCGCTGCTGATGAGAACCATATCCGTCTGCAGATCGGCTTTATGCGGCGCTTTGACAGCAGCTTCCGTCATGCGAAAGAAGCTGTGGATTCCGGGGCGATCGGAGATGTGGTAATGATCCGGTCCAATACCAGAGGCCCGAGCATTCCCCGCCCCTGGATGTACGATATTAAAAAGAGCAACGGCCCGCTGGCAGAGGTGAACAGCCACGACATCGATACCATGCGATGGTTTACCGGGAGCGAATTCAAAACGCTGTATGCGATCGGCGGGAATTACCGCTGTCCGGATGCCAGGAAGGATTATCCTGACTTCTATGACAATGTTGTTCTGTGCGCATCGTTTGAAAACGGAATGCAGGGGATGCTGGACGGCGCGCAGGGCGTTGGCTATGGATATGATTCCAAGGTAGAGATCCTCGGGACGAAAGGCTGCATCTATCTGGGCAGCATGAAAGGGGACAATGTCATCGTCATGGACGGAGGGTCCCGGACGGGGACCTACAGCCTCATTGACAGCTGGCGCAATCTGTTTGCGGATGCCTACCGCAATGAAGACATTGCCTTTATCCGGGCAATAGAGAACGGGAGTGAGCCGGAGGTCACCGGATATGACGGCAAAATGGCCGTCAGGGTAGTAAATGCAGGGAATCTGTCCATCACGGAAAAGCGTGTCGTAGAACTGTAAAAGTGGACAGAGAAAGAGTAGTAATGTAAATGAACGGATGGCTTATTCTTGCAATTGCCGCTATGAGCCTTTCGGCGGCAGGCATCCTGTATCTTGTTTCACGGATCTGCAGATTTCCTTTGATCTGCTCGGCTGCCGGAGGCAGCCGGGCGAAAAGGATTCTGCTTTCATCTGTTCTGGCTGCAGTCTTGTGCCTTGCCCTGTATTTTGCTTTGGGTCTTGTCAACTTTATGATCTGTATCCTGCATATCGCAGGCATCTGGCTCCTCACCGAACTGGTCAGCTTTATCATCCGTAAGATCAGGAGGACAAAGAATCGTCTCCTGTCCTCTGAGAACCGTTCCCAACCCTCCGCCTATCCCGCGGGAGTTTTTGCCATTCTGTTGTCTGCCGCCTATCTGACTTTCGGCTGGTATACGGCGCATCATGTGGTGAAGACGGAGTACCTGGTTGAAACCGGGAAGGATCTGGGCGGAGAGAGTCTTCGTATCATTATGTTCGCGGAGTCCCATGTGGGGGCGACCTTCCACGCCGATGGATTTTCAAAGATCACGGAGGAGATGGAAGCGCTTTCACCGGA
>JAILFI010000053.1 GCA_024697655.1 Clostridiales bacterium | reverse complement strand
CTGGGTGACCTGCGGATACTTTTCGTGATCCACCTCACTCAAAAACATCTCAAGCGGACGGGCATAGAGCCCGCCGTCGTCATAAAGCGCCTGGTAGATCATCAGCGGCTCGCGCGTTTCGCTGTGCAGCGCCACGCCAACGATCCGGTACAGGTACCGGTTCGTTTCCCGCTCTTCCTCGGTCAACAGTTCGCGTTTGAAGTGCTGGACGATCTCTCCGGGGAGGAATCGCTGCTCCGCCATACCACGTTACCGCCTTTCTGTTAACATTGTAACACACAGGCAGACTATGGAAAACAACGGTTGTCAGATTCTTTGCCCTGATTCTAAAAAAGTCTCTTCGGGAAGCATTCTTCCCGATCCAGTCTAGATGTAAAACTCTTCCCCGGTCTCCAGGCAGACCGCCGCAAGACTTCCGCCGAACGTACACCCGCAGTCGATCGCGATGTGGCGGTTCGCCCGGTAGACCCGGTTCGGCGCGGGATTATCCTTGATCGCTGCCGTGGGCAAATGGCCGGTCACCAGGTATTTGTCCGGGAAGTACACCCTACTGTAGTCAGGCACGCGGAAGACCATCTCCGGAAGAGAGTAATCGCTGAGCGGCCTCTTTGGCGAGAAGTTCAGAAGCCCCGCATGTACAAGCACATAATCTTCGCCGCCGCAGCTCACCTCTTCATACAAAGAAAACTCTTCCAGATACTCCAGTACGTCCGCTTTGTCCTCTGCGGACAGTCTGCCGAACGACCCGATCGTTTCGCTGCCGCCGACCGTCTGCCATTCCATAAGACCGCGGATCGCATCGTCATCGACTTTTTCGAGCGATTCCTCGGTGATTTCCGCCGCCAGAAAGCGCAGGCACGACAGCGCCATATACTCATGGTTGCCGATCAGTGGGATGACGTTCGGCCGCATCATCATGTCCATGAGCACATCCATCGAACGGGGCCCTCTGTCGATCGCGTCGCCGAGCACATAAAGCGTATCCCTGTCCGAAAAGCCGATCCTTTCGAGCAGCGCTTTATACGCCTCGTATTCCCCGTGTATATCACTCATGCAATAGGTCGCCATGATCCTGTTCTTTTCTCAGTGACAGTCTTCCCCGTTCTTATACTTCTGGCAGGAACCCGCATACGGACAGCCGATGCACTTCGTGCCTTTTTTCTTTTCTTTCACGATGTACCGCACTGCGAAGAAAACGATGGAGACGAGTACGATGACCGCTATGACTGTTGCTGTATTCATATCAGCCGGCTCCTTTCTTTGTTACTATACCACATTCCATAACCGGCGCGGGCCGTTTCCGGGAAAACATATGCCGGCGACAAGGCCGGCATACGTCAAGGTGTTTGCTGATTACTGGTTTTATCGGCAGCATGTCTTACGCGTTCGCCGCCTGCGCTTTCTGATGCAGTTCATACTGTTCATCGAAGTGTGCGCGCATTTTCCTCGAGATCATAACAATCGCAGCCGCCATCACGAGGATCGCGATGAGACCAGGCACAAATCCCGCAGCCAGATGCCCTTCCGTGAAGAGCGTACCAAACTGATTGACCAGGAATGCCACGGTATAGCCGGTGCACAGCTGCAGGCCGATCGCGCTCCACAGCCACCCCTTGCTCTTCATCTCAGAATTCATTGCCCCGATCGCCGCGAAGCAAGGCGGGGTGTAGAGGTTGAAGAACAGATACGCCAGTGCGGTCACGGAAGTAAGTCCCATCGTCATGGCGACTTCGCTCGCACCGCCGGTCATCTCAAAGTCCTCGTTGATGAAGTTGGTCAGAGAGAAGACGACAGCCAGTGTGCCGACAACATTCTCCTTGGCGATGAAACCGGTGATCGCTGCTGCCGCGAGCTGCCAGATGCCGAAGCCGAGCGGGATGAGCAGGATGGCGAACGGGCTGGCGATCGATGCCAGGATGGAGGTGTCTTCCATCCCCTCTTCGACCACCTGGAAGTGCCAGTTGTAGGTCTGCATGAGCTGGACGATCAGATTGCAGACCAGGATGATGGTGGCAGCCTTGATAATGTAAGCCTTTGCGCGCTCCATCATGGACCAGAACGCTCTCTTGAGGCTCGGGACCTTCCACTTGGGCAGTTCCATGATGAAGAAAGATTTTCTGTACTTGTAGCCGGTGACCGCCTTGACGAGCAGCGCTCCAAGGAAGATCAGGCAGATACCGATGAAATAACTGACTGTGCTGACCCAACTGGCGCCGGCAAAGAACGCACCGGCAAACAGAGCGATGACCGGAATCTTCGCGCCGCAGGGAATGAAAGTGGTCAGCATCGCTGTCGCTCTTCTTTCACGTTCATCACGAATGGTGCGGCAGGCCATGATTGCCGGGATGCCGCAGCCGGTACCGATGATGACCGGGATGACGGACTTGCCGGACAGACCGACGCGTTTGAAGATCGGGTCCATGACAGCGCTGACACGAGCCATGTAGCCGCAGTCTTCAAGCAGCGCGATCAGGAAGTACATGACCATAACGAGCGGCAGGAATCCGACGACCGCCCCGACGCCGCCGACAATACCATCGGCAATGATGGTGCCAAGAACCGGCGGAGCACTCTCGAGCGAACCCGCCACCCATTCCTGGAAGGTCTCGATCCAGCCGACGAGCCAGTCCGCAATCGCGGGACCGACCCAGGCCTGTGAAATGGAAAACACCAGATACATCACGCCCGCAAAGACCAGAATGCCGACGATGACATTGGTCAGGATGCTGTCGAGTGTGTCGGTCTTTGTCGTTTCGCTGGAGAGCTGTTTTCTGGTCTCTACCGCAGCGACAATATCATTGACGAAGGCGAAACGCTTTCTGTCCTCCGCATCGACCGCGGCCTTATTATGCAGATCGATATCTGCCTGCAGATACGGTGCTTTCTGCACCTTCCCGTTGAGAGACATCGCTGTATCGATGACCTCCCTGAGACCGTTATCGGTGTCTTCGGTGGAGACCGTCTCGATGACCGGGCAGTTGAGTTTCGCGGACAGCGCTGCCACATCGATCTTCGTGCCTTCCTTCGCGTTGATATCGCTCTTGTTCAGCGCGACGACGACCGGAATGCCCAGTTCCAGCAGCTGCGTGGTGAAGAACAGGCTGCGGGACAGGTTCGTTGCGTCAACGATATTGACGATCGCATCCGGGTGCTCCTCGCGGACGTACTCGGATGTGATGCTCTCCTCCGGTGTGAACGGAGACATCGAGTACGCGCCGGGCAGGTCGACTGCTGTGACCTCTTCCACACCTGCGAACTCGTCCTTGAGCGGGCCCTCCTTACGGCCGACGGTAACGCCGGCCCAGTTACCTACTTTTTCGTTCATCCCGGTCAGCGCATTGAACATGGTTGTCTTACCGCTGTTGGGATTGCCGGCAAAAGCAATTCTCATAATACAACTCCTTTATAAATACTATTGCGGTCCGGCCGAAGCCGGTTCTTGACCTGGCGGGATTGCTCCATTCAGACAGTTACCTATCGCTAACCGAAGAACAGAACAGAGGGCGCCTGCTTCCGCAAGGAATCGCACAGCGCCCTTTTCCGACTAAACGAGGATCGCCTCCGCGAGGAGGTTGTCCAGATTGTAACGCCCGTCCTTGATGACGACGATACAGTTTTTCTTTTTCTTGGAAATCAAGGTGATCGGCTCGCCGCTGTAGCAGCCGAGACGGAACAGGAACCCGTTCATCTCTTCGTCTTCCGTGTTGATCTCTTTGATGATATAGGTCTGTCCGGGGACCGCGTCGAGGATCGTCATCTTGCTGTCGTGTGTGGCCGCTTCGGGGGTCTCTGCGGTTGCTCTTGTGACTTTTCCAAGGCTGACGGCAGTTTCCATAGGCCTCTCCTTTCCTGTCAAATGATCCAAACGGTTAGCACACTCTAACCTCAGTTAATTGTAGCTAACCGCCTTGAGAAAGTCAACGATTCCAATGGTAAATGTCCAAACGGGCTATCGCAGACATCAAAAAACCGCCCCGCAGGGCGGCTTTCTTTTGCATGCTCTTCCGACAGCTTTTTACAGCACCCGCTGTTCATTGACGACCAGTGAGAACTTCGCGCCGAACACGGCAGCTGCCCGCGAACACATCATCATACGGGTCAGGAAGATCTCAAAGTAGTCCAGCATCGAGCAGATCTCCTCGTCGACCGTCAGGTGCAGCGTGATCCGATTCAGCTCCGGCTCGCATTCCAGCCTGGGATGCGTGACGGCGTAGTTGACGCGGTCGTGGATATCGAACAATGCCGGCACCTTATTGCGCACCCGGTTGCGGCGCACGTCGCTCTTGTCCGCGATGATCAGCGCTGCCGCGACAGGATCGGCTGCAACACCGGTCGATTCGTCGTGATTGGCGATCGCGGAGACGATGCGGATGCGGTCTTCCATCCGGATGTCCTGATCCTCCAGGATCTCGTTGGCGAGCAGCGCGCCGTACTCCGCATGGCGGCTGCGGTTGATCACGTTGCCGATATCGTGCAGAAAACCGGCGATCCGGGCCAGTTCCTGCTCTTCCTCGCTGTATCCGAACGCCTTGAGGATCATCGCCGCCCGGTCTGCGACCAGTCTGGTGTGTGCCGTCGAGTGATCGGTATATCCGAGCGCTCCGAGGATCTGATTGCCGCGGTTGTAATACTCCAGCACCTCTTTGTGTTCTACGATGGTTTTATAGTCCATAGTCTTTTCCTCCGCCTCTATTGTAATCCTTATCCGGCGGAAAATCTCGTTCTTCCATAAAAAAAGACCTCCCGCAGAGGAGGTCCGTCCGGTCATCGTCCGGTCTTAGTGCAGCCGGTGACGCTGTAAGAATACCCATTCAGCAATGCCGCGAAGTCCGCCTGTGTCCGGGGGGCTTTCGTCAGGACCTTCGCCTCTTTCCTGCCAAGATCGACCCTCGCCCACACGCCGTCCGCCTCATTGAGCGCATTCTCCACGGTCCGTGCACAGTTGCTGCACATCATCCCTTCAACAGACAGTTTATACTGATAGGGGTAATGCGATTCATCGGTGTCCGCCACCTTTTTCGCAGCCACCACTTCCGCCGTACCGCAGCAGCTCGACTTCGCTTTGCCCCGTACCTTCTGCACCGTCCGCCAGACCGCCCAAACAACGAGAAGTGCCGCCAGAATAATAATGACCGTTGCTGTCATATTGCATCTCCTTCTTTCCCCTGTCCGCCGCAAACCGGAAAAGATCCGGCAGCGGTTACCTTTTGCTAACTTCCGTTAGCATACAACAGATCACGCCGCTTTGCAACTTCCAAAAAAGTACTGCGCCTTCGCGCAGTACTTTTGTCATGCTTTATTCGACTCGTTCTATCTGCCTGTTTCCCCGCAGGTCACTCCCAGAACAGTTCGTCCAGCGTCTTGCCGAGCGCTTTGCAGATCGCGATGCACAGGTTGATCGTCGGGTTGTAAGCGCATTGTAATCCGGTGCATGAATATGCAAACTTTTTTTCAAAACAATTAATAAAAATGGCGATTTGCTATCAAACCGCCATCATCACACCTTATGCCGGCAACTGCTATCTTCCCAGGAACTGCTTGAGACGCAGCTTGGCAATGCTCCCGCAGACCTGCAGCTGCCCTTTGAGCGGCGGATCATCCACCGGCCCCGCAGCCTGTGTTCCGGGTGTGAGACCGATCTTATCGGCGGACACGGCACCGCTGTCAGCCGGGAGATGCGTCAGCGCCCGGCTTAGCGATTCGTAGGTAAACAGGACGTCCTCCTCCACCCTCACGATCTGTCCGGTCTGCTCCCGCGACAGGAAAGCATCCAATTCGCCAACGGATAGATTGCGCATCGCCTGATACTCCTGTGGTACATGTTCTTTCCAGCAAGGTGCCAGTACGACATTGAAATACGGGACTTTCTGATAGTACAAAGACGCCAGCAGCGCAGGCAGATGCGCTGCCGTGACCCCGCTGCCGATCACCACCGTAAACAGCGGTCTGCTGCAGATCTCCTCCGGCAGTCCCAGTTCATCGGGAGCCGGCAGGTCGCGGTTCATCGCCAGGACGTCTTTCCGCTGCTTTTCAGGCAGCTGCTCCCAGTAGACCGGGATCACCTGCATCAGCAGTTCCAGCGCATCCGGGTCGAGCCGCCAAATCTTGCGGTAATACTCATTGATCAGCGTGATGCCGAGGACGCGCGCGCGGAAATCATCCCTGAACCGCTGCGGCGCTTCCGGGTGCATGGCAAGGATCCTGTCCGCAATGGTGAGAACGCCTTCCAGCATCTCCTTTGTCAAATGCTGCGTCGTTGTGACAGGCGCTTCATAAAACTCCGGTTTGTAGTAGATATAAGCAACGCCGGCATACCCGCACAGGTGGTTCGTATACTGCAAAAACTCATACAGGAACAGGCCGTCCTCAGCATGACGGTACGCTGCGAAACGGATCCCGTGCGCCTCGATGACCGCCCTGCGGAACAGTTTGTTGCAGACGGAAAAAGAGTGGATCAGGTTTTCATCATAGCGGTCCAGCTTTTTCCGCCGTGCCGCCCGCACCGTCCTGCCGTAATTGTACGCACCTGCGGCGCTGATCCGGCGCATGACACCCATAACCATATCCGCGTTCTCCGCTTTTGCGATCGCGGTCATCTTTGCAGTGGACTTTTCCGGGATCGTATCATCCGCATCGATGAAACGGACAAACTCGCCGCCGGCGTGGTCGAGCCCCCGGTTGCGCGCTGCACTGACCCCCTGGTTGCAGGGATTCTGCAGCACCTTCACACGTGCGTCCTTCGCCGCCCATTTCTGCGCTGCGGCCAGTGTCCCGTCCGATGAGCCGTCATCGACGAGCAGCACTTCAAACGTCCGCACTGTTTGCGCCAGTACGGATATCATCGTGCGGTCGATCGTTTCCGCAGCATTGTAAAGCGGTATGATAAAAGTCACTTCCGGTGTGGACATGAAACTACCTTTCCGGTCCGCTTTCTCCGCAGACCGTTACTTTCTGATCAGGCTGACGATCGCCACTGCGATCACGATCAGCAGAAGCACATTCAGCACTGCCGCATTGATGCTGATCGCCAGCAGGCATCCCGCCACCGCCGTGACGCTGCCCGCCGTCATAGCGGAGAGGATCAGTTTGGGATTGTACTTTTTGCGGGGGGCTACATTGATCCCGCCGGACACACAAGCCATCGGGATCGCTCCCAGTGTGATAGCCAGCGTGGTGAGCGGAGACAGCCCTAAAAGCAGGGCGACCGTCGCTGTAAGCGGCTTGGCCGGAATGCCGAGCATGTTGATGAACCCGGCGCAGAATGCTTCCGCACCTAATACTGCGAGTTTCCATCCGCCAAGAGATGTCGCTTCCGGCGGAGCTCCGGCTGAAAGGATCATCTTTGCGACAAGAGACAGCAAGGTGACACACAGAAAGACGATCATGAAGCGGCGGATCCGCTCCCCCTCCATCCGGCCGACAGCCCGCGAGCCGATCAGGCTCCCTATGACCATGCATATGATAAAGACTGCCAGCAGACGGCCGTCCACAGCATCGGCGTTCCGAAGATAAAGAAACGCAATGATCCCGCTCGGCACGATCGTCGCACAGATGTTGCAGTCAGGCTGCGCTTCCGGTTCGACCAGATGCAGGCGGCGGCACAGGATCGTGTTGAGCAGAAAGTCAGACACACCGATGGTGCACAGAAAGTAGATCACGGCTTCCAGCCCCATGACCGTGCCGAGATGCCCCGGCGCTTCTGCGAGCCAGGTCCGGTCTTTCCATATGCTGCGCGTCATATACGCACCGTACACGACCGCGGATGCCAGAAACAGGATCCCGATCGCAAGCTGTATCGTCATGTTCACCTCCGCAGCGGCGGTTCATTCATACGAATTGATTATACCATACCGGAACGGGTATACCCCCATTCTTTTCCTGCCGTTATAAATGAAAGACCCGCCTGCGGGCAGGCGGGTCTTTCCGAAGCTTTCCTTTGCGATTTCTTTTAGGACCAGCTTTCCATCAGATTCATGATGGTCTGATAGATCAGTTCCGGCGTATACTGGAACGTGAATCTGGGATCGATACGCTCCGTGAACTTATGCGCATCCTTGCCGACGGTACCGATGTCTGTGACCGGTACGCTGATGCTCTGCATTTCTTTCAGCGGCAGATTGTAGATGCCGTCTGCCCCGTAGCCCGGGGTATTGTTCATGTACATATCGATCGCTTCCTGACTGGTCGGTGCCGTTGCATAACTCAGGTCGGAGATGCAGGGCAGGAAGCGCTTCTGACGGAGCGGATAGTCGAAGTCCGGATCTGCCTTGACGGTCTTGATCGCTTTCTTGATCGCTTTGAGCAGCGCCTTGTCCTTCTTGTTCTCATCCTTGACCGCTACGTGCGGATAGTACGGCGGCGTGAAGTAGACGATGATGACAGGATCCTTATCCGACCAGAGTTCGTGCAGGTAGTCGACCATATGGAAGGTCTTGTCACGAAGATCCATCTTGTCGTTTGCCTTGAGTTCTTCAAGCAGAGCGGCCATCTTCCGGTCGAGTTCCTCACCCATCTCCTCTCTGACGGTCGCATACAGTTCTTCGTAGGTCAGAGCGCGCGGTATCCACGGTACATCCTTGACCTCGCGGCCTGCCATCTTGCAGAAGGTCTTGTAGCGCTTGTTCATCTCACTGACAACGTACTGGAATTCTTCCATCGCGACGCGCTTCATCTCTTTCAGAACATCGTCCGGCTCGGAGCAGTGCGTAGCGTAGTTGACCAGCAGCAGCGACTTTGTCGCGGTCTGGACCGAGTACTCGGTCTTCAGGTCTCTCTGCTTGAGCGTGACCGGCGGCAGAGTGACTTCACCGTCCACGACATCGCAGAATTCCGGGTTGAGGTTGATACGCGCGACCAGTTCGGACGTGATGCGGTTGGGATCCAGCCCGTCAAAACTCTCGCCGACATGCGTTTCCTTACCGACCACGTAGAACGTGGGCATGATCTTGCCGACCGTACCGATGAAGACGTACTTTTCCGGGTCGCCCGGGAAGGCAGGTGCCATGTAGTCCGGGTCGATCATAGCCTGGTAGTCGTAGCCCTTCTCTTCTCTCAGCTTCACCAGATGCGGAACGAAGGTCAGCATCCCGGTCGAGTTGCTCTCCTCATCGCAGACTGCGCAGTAGATCAGGTTGCCTTCGAAGTTCTCGATATCTTTGGAGATCTCCTCCATGACGCCGATGATGGCGGCATCGCCGGACTTCATGTCAAAAATGCCGCGGCCGAAGATGTAGTTGCCGGACTCGAGGTCTTCTCTGGCCTCCTTCGGCAGTTTCCATTTTTTGAACTCCTCCGCCAGCACTTCCGGATTGCCGGCATATTCCTTCAGATTGCCGTAGTCGGAAATACCGACCGTATCGAAGTGACCGATCATGACGATCGTCTTGTCGGACGGCTTTTTCTCACCGTTCATCTCCGCGACAACGACCTTACGGCCGTACTGATCGCCTACACAGTCGAGCTGATAGACGAGGTCCGGATGCTTTTTGTAGTAATCTATGTCTGCAATGGTGTCATAGATGAGCTGCGCCATCTCGATCTCGCCCGGTGTTTCTACAACGCTGAGCTGCGCTGTGAAGTCGAGTGCCATCTGCTTGATTCTTTCTGTTACTTCCGGTCTCATAGGCAATTCCCCCTTTTAACGAATTCCCTTTACTAGTTGTTATACTGTCCACATATGCTCGATCAGGGCTTTGGTCGTCACCGGGATCTCCTCGAGCAGGCTCTTCTTGCTGACACGTTCGGCAAAGGTGTGATACTCCCTGCCAATCGGCCCGTAGATGATGCCCGGCATCGCGATGAACTCGGCGGTGTCGAAGTCGATGCTGTACGCATCTCCCCACATCGGCGTATCCAGCTTGAACCGCTCGTAATCGAACGGGGCTGTGATACCGCCGTAGCTGAGATCGGACAGTCCCATGAAATAGTTCTCTGTCGTGATCTCACGGCCGCATTCCCTGAGAGATACCTCTCTGACACATTCATACGCTTCGCTGCCGCGTCCCTCCTTGCCTTTGATCATATCCGCATGGATCGGCGGATAATACGGCGGTGCAAAAGCGATGATCGTGATCGGGTACTGGATGCCGCTGAAGTCCAGTACATCTTCCATGAACCTTACCGTCGCGTCCGGAAAGCTGGTGCCGGCTGCCACACTGGCAGCTGCTTTATCATACGCAGCTGCATAGAAGGCGTCATACCCTTCCGGATCGGCTTTCCTGGCCAGTTCGCAGAGTTCCTCGAACGTGACCACGCAGGGCTCGTACACGAGTTTTTCCTGCCGCTCCGACTTGTTCATGGTCTTGAAGATCTGATACTCCTGATTGAGTTTTTCGACCTGGTCAACAAATGCTTCCGTGCAGATCTTTCGAAGCTTCGCAACGATGTCGTCCGGTGTGCTGTCAAAGCAGAGCGCCGTGAAATAACCGTATGCACGGTGCGGGATCGAAACGTCATATCCCGGCTTGAGGTCGCGCAGATTGGCCCAGGTGGGCGGCATCGTCGCCTCGTCTTTATAGACATCGCTGAACGCAAGCGACCCGTTTGTCCTGAGGTAGATATCCGAAATGACATTGAGTGCCGAGAACCCTTCATAGCAGTGGCCGGCATGCGCCTTCTTGGTCTGCACGAGGATGGTCGGCAGGAGTTTGCCGACAGACCCAAGAGACAGGGTCAGTTTGCCGTCTGTTTCAACAGTCGGTTCCGGATCGATCAGCAGTTTATAGTCCAGGTCATACTTTTCTTTGAACTTGCGGAACACCGCATACGCACCGCGCATGCCCGCGGAATAGGATTCTTCATCGCAGACCGGGACGAACAGGATGGATCCTTCCAACTCCTCGGCCTCCGCCTGTTTGGCAAATTCTTCGAACAGCGCGGCGTGGATGGCAAGGCCGCCCTTCATATCGGCAACACCCCTGCCCCAGATCCATTCGCCATTCGCAAGGTCCTCGCGCTGATCATCTCTGAGCGGCAGTTCCGCGAGTTTTTCCTTCTGCTGCGGGTCGTCGATCAGATACGCGTAGTCTTCTACTGTTCCGTACTCTTCTGTCGAAACGACGTCGAAGTGTCCGCTCAGCACCACCGTATCCTCCTTTTTTCCATGCAGAAATGCGTAAGGCACCATGCGGCCGAACGGATCGTTCGGGATCACATACAGCCCCATATCATCGGGATGCTTCCCGAAGTAAGGCATGCTTTGAAAAAAGGATTCGAACCACCTTGCAACATCCTGTTCCGTTTCTGAACACGATACACTCTTGATTGCGACCAGTTCTTTAAGTATCGTAAAAATTCTTTCTTTCATGGACACACTCTTGCTAAAGAACAGTATCCCTCCCATCTGAAGGTAGATGGGAGGGATAGCATGTGATCATTATGATCTTATTTTGCTTTCTTAGCAGCCTTTTCTGCTTTGTCAGCGAGGTAGTACATGTCAGGCGTATTGAAGTATTCGTCCTGCAGTTTCTTGACCTGGCCGACGAGTGCGACGCAGGCGATCATGTTCGGGATGATGATCAGACCGAGGAAACCATCGGTGACCATGTACATCAGGGTCAGTTCTGCGCCCATTGCGGCGACGACCATGAAGATCGGATAGATCCAGACCCAGATCTTGGAGAACTTGACGCCGAACAGGAACTCAGCCTGTCTCTGGCCATAGTAGAACAGAACGACGATCGTGGAGAACACGAACAGGAATACGCTGATCGCGACGAAGTAGTTACCAAAGTCGCCGAAGACAGTGGAGAATGCATACTGCGCAAGAGCGCCGGATGCAACGCCTTCAACCTGCCATGCACCGGTGGTGAGGACTGCGAGAGCCGTAACGGTGCAGACGATCAGAGTGTCGACAGTAACTTCGAAGATACCCCAGCAAGCCTGACGGATCGGATGATCAACGTCCGCACTGGAATGTGCAGCCGGTGCAGTACCGAAACCAGCTTCGTTGGAGTAAACGCCTCTGGCAGCGCCCCAGCGGATAGCCAGTGCAACGGTGGAGCCTGCGAAGCCGCCAACCGCTGCATACGGACGGAACGCATAAGCGAAAATGCTGCCGATAGCCGGGATCAGGTTGCCGATGTTCGCAATGATAACGATCAGAGCGCCAACCAGATACAGAGCTGCCATGATCGGGACCATGAGGTCCATGACCTTGGTGATACGGCCGAAACCACCGATCGTGATGACGATCGCGAGTGCTGCGATAACGATACCAGCGATGTGCTGCGGGATACCAAAGACAGCCAGGTTGTCAGTTGCGGACAGGCACTGTGCTGCGATGGACGGTACCAGTTCGAGCATTAGACCAACTGCATAGAAGAAGCCGAGGAAAACGCCGACTTTGTACATAGCGCTGCCCTTCTTGCCAAGACCACGCAGATAGTAAAACGGTCCGCCGACCCACTCACCTTTTTCGTTCTTTTCACGGTACTTAACACCAAGTGCTACTTCGACCCACTTGGTCGCGCAGCCGATCAGAGCGATGAGCCAGATCCAGAAAACAGCGCCAGGGCCGCCCATAGCAATCGCTACCGGAACACCTACGATGTTGGACGCACCGATGGTGGACGCCAGCGCTGCGCAAGCTGCACCGAACGACGAAATCTCGCCATCCTTGCTCTTCTTGAACATTTTGCCGAATGTCTGCGACATGGCATAACCGAAATGGCGGAACTGGACGAAACCAAGACGGATGGTCATATAGACACCGCCGCCGATGATAACGATCAGGATCGGAAGACCCCAGAACCAGTTACCAAATGCCGCAATTGCATTAAGAATAAACATAAAATACCTCCTTAAACTATTGCGCCAAAAGCTAAAATAATTCCTACAAGTTCAATGTAAGAGACGATTTCAAAAAAACTCATTCTGTCTCAAAAAGATTCAACAAATAATTAACAATATATAAACAGCGCCCCGCTTTTCCTGCGGAGCGCCTGTATCACTGCCTGCTGCCGGCAGCTATACTACTTCACATTGTTGTAATACGCGACCAGTCCGTCCATAAAGCGGGACAGACTGACGCGGCCGCCGCCCGGCGTGCCTTTTCCTTCGATCGTGTTCATCTCGTCTTTCAGCGACTTGAAATCGAAGACATAACCCGCATACACATCCACAACGTTGCCGGCGTAATCATCCAGCGCTGCATTGGCGGTGTTTGTGAGGCCTTTTTTGATTGCCCTGCGCGCACGCTGTTCGATGTTGCGCACGGAATCGCCCAGTTCCTCCGCCGTATCCTCCAGGATCTGCCGGTCGAAAGACCGGTTCGTCCGGATCATGCACTGCGCCATCTGCTGGATATCCTTTGCGCCCTTTTCACCAAGCATGCCGAGCATGCCGAGAAAAACATTGATCCGGTTGCTGTCGACCCGTACCGGCTGCGATTCCTCGACCGCAGCTTCTTCAGCCGGAAACAGATCACGGATGCTGGAGACGATCTTTTTCATCTTGATCTTCTCGCCCAGCCCGTTCAGGATCCGCTCGACTTCGATCACGCTGATCGGCTTCTGAATGAAAAATTCCACCCCCGCCTCATAAGCGCTCTGGATCATTTTCTTATCTGTGACTTTGGAGATCATGACAAAAGAGATCTCCGGCAGCTCTTCTTTGACTTTTTCGACAAGTGTGACCCCGTCGATCCCGTTCATCAGAAGATCGACCAGAACGATCTCCGGCTTCAGATGCAAGATCTCCCGGACAGCGTGTTCGGGGTCCGTCGACGAACCGGCGATCTCCCCGAGCCCGCGGACACGAATGATGTTTTCGAGAACTTTGATGACAGCGATGTTGTCGTCTACGATGTAAAAACGCATCAAAATACCTCCCCCATTCTATATCGTAATCATGCAGGGGGAGGCTCAAAAAAACTCATACAAACTCACATTCATTCAAAACGACTCAAAAAACCGCTGCATCGTCTCACGTATCGACGCTGTGGTAATAGGCGATCAGCCCATCCATAAAGCGGGACAGCGTGACCCTGCCGCCGGGGCCTGCGGCACCGCGCACGGCATCCATTTCTTCTTTGAGCGATTTATAATCAAAAACATAGCTCGCATAACCGTCTAAGAGATCGCCGGTGTAGTCATCCAGCGCCGCATTGGCAGCGTTGGTGAGCCCCTTCTTGATCGCACGCCTTGCGCGCTGTTCGATGTTCTTCGTTGTGTCGCCGGTTTCCTCCGCCACGGTTTCCAGAACGCGGCGGTCATACGGCACGCCGTGTTTCAGCATATACTGCGCCATCCGCTGGATGTCACGGGTCCCCTTCTCGCCCAGCATCCCGAGCATGCCCAGAAAGACATTGATCTGATTGTCGTCCTGCGGTGCCTGCCTGGAGACTGCGGGGCGGGGCGCTTCACCGGGGAACAGTTCCCTGATGCTGC
>JAILFI010000028.1 GCA_024697655.1 Clostridiales bacterium | reverse complement strand
GGATGAAGACGGTGAAGGCTGAGGAAGAATGATCGATTGATATAAAAACCCGGTATTTAAGCCGGGTTTTTGATATTATATTTATAAAAACCGTGTTTTCCGCCATGTAAGATGGTCTCGGAGTTTCCGTTCAATGAAAACAGGGGAGAGACACATGTCACAGAAAACAGAAATCAAGCTTGAAAAGAAGCTTTCAGCGATGAATGTATGGGCGCTGGCGCTGGGGTGCATCATCGGCTGGGGCGCTTTTGTCATGCCTGGCAACACCTTCCTGGGCAAAGCCGGCCCGCTCGGCACAGCGATCGCGATGGGCATCGCGACCCTGATCATGATCGTCATCGCCTTCAACTACAACTTCATGATCAACAAGTACCCCGTTGCGGGCGGTGAATTCACCTATACGCAGCGGGCTTTCGGGAGCAACCACGCGTTTGTCTGCTCCTGGTTCCTCGGGCTTTCGTATCTGTGCATCGTGCCGCTCAACGGAACAGCCCTCGCCCTCATCGGCCGGAACCTGCTGCACAACGTCTTCCAGGTCGGCTTCCACTACACAGTAGCGGGGTATGACATATACTTCGGGGAGATCGTTCTGGCGCTCGTTGCGCTGATCGGAATCGCTTTTCTCAGCATCCGCGGCGTCAAGTTCGCAGGTGTCTTCCAGACCGCGCTGGTCTTTGCCCTGGTCGGCGGCGTCCTGGTGGTCACCATCGCGGCGCTGCTCAGCGATAAAGCGAGCTTCGCCAATCTCTCGCCGGGCTTCTACCAGAACAGCACGACCGGCTCTGCCGGCGCGCTCGGCGGCGTCCTCGCTGTCGTAGCCGTTGCGCCGTGGGCATTTGTCGGATTCGACACCATCCCGCAGGCGGCGGAAGAGTTCAAATTCTCCCCCGCGAGAACAAAGTTCATCATGGTCATTTCGATCCTGTTCGGCGGCATGGTCTATATCGTCCTCAATACCGTTACCGCGATGGTCGTACCGGAAGGATATGGCTCCTGGGTGGAATACATCGATGACCTGCCCAATCTGGAAGGTCTGATCTCGCTGCCCACGTTCTACGCGGCGAAGACCCTGCTCGGGACGGCAGGGGTTGCGTTCCTCGGCATCGCTGTACTGGCCGCGATCCTCTCCGGCATCGTCGGCTTCTACATGGCGACGAGCCGTCTGCTCTATTCGATGGCCAAGGAAAACGTTTTGCCGGGCTGGTTCGGCGAACTGCACCCGGTCTACAAAACACCGAAAAACGCGATCCTCTTCGTCATGGTCATCGCCATCATCGCGCCGTTCTTCGGACGGACCGCGCTGGGCTGGATCGTCGACATGTCCTCTCTGGGAGCTGCGATCGGCTACGGCTACACCTCGCTCGCAGCGGTCAAGTATGCGCGTAAAGAAGGGAACATCGGCGTTTGCATCACTGGCGTCATCGGCGCCATCATGGGTCTGATGTTCTGCGTCCTGCTGCTCGTACCGATCAAGATGTTCGGCTGCTCGCTCGGCAGGGAATCGATGATCTGCCTCATCATCTGGATCGTCATGGGCATCATCTTCTACGTCACGACCCGGAACAAGAGAATGGGACAGAAACAATAAAGAGACTGCACGTTTCAAACGCCGTCCTGTACGTTTTGATCCCGTTTTACGAACAACAATACTCTGTCGATTATAAAATGGCATGCCGCTCATACGGCTGCCATTTTTGCTTGTATTAGTTCGCAGCTATGCGTGTCTTGACGGACAGGATTATGTTATAATAACTTGATAATTGTGTTTTTGCGGAAGCCGTGCTCATGTTGCGGCAGCTGCAAATACCGTGACGTTTCTTCTTAGTTAGCAACACGTAAGGATAGTAGGAATGAGTAGCAGAAAACTTACCGGTTCTAGAATCGCCCGTACCGCAGTCTGCATGGTCTTGGCCGTCAGCTTGCTGATTGGTCTCGGCGGAGTACAGATCGCCTCTGCGGCGGACGATGCAGCAGGTCTGGCCGCCAACGCCAGGAAGGTGGCTGCTGAAGGAAAGAAAGCCATCGAAAAAGCGGAGAAGGAAGCCGAGGAGGCAGCCCTCACGAATCCGCTGA
>JAILFI010000023.1 GCA_024697655.1 Clostridiales bacterium | reverse complement strand
AGCCACCTCGCGGAACTCAAAGAGAGCGGCGATAAAGTCCTGCTGGTCTACGGCGGCGGCAGCATCAAGCGCGCCGGCATCTACGACAAAGCGATGGAGATCCTCGGCGAGGCGGGCATCACCGTATTCGAACTGCCCGGCATCGAGCCCAACCCGCGTATCGAAAGCGTCCGTAAAGGCGCTGAGATCTGCAAGGCGGAGGGCATCGATATGGTCCTCGCGATCGGCGGCGGCAGCACGCTCGACGCGTCGAAGGTCATCGCAGCGGCGGCGGTCTACGACGGCGACGCCTGGGATCTGGTCCTGCAGTCCAACCTGATCGAAAAGGCACTGCCGATCTATTCTGTCTTGACGCTGGCGGCGACCGGTTCGGAGACGGACGGTGTGGCGGTCATTTCCGACCTGACAAAGAATGAGAAATGGCCGACAGAAGCGCCGGCGATGGTTCCGACGATGTCGATCCTCGATCCGACCTATACCTACAGCGTTTCCAAAAAGCAGACAGCCGCCGGCACGGCGGACATGATGAGTCACGTCATGGAGAACTACTTCTCCATGGTGGACGGCGCGGAGATCCAGGAGCAGTTCTGCGAAGGGATCCTGCGCACCTGCGTCAAGTACGGTCCGATGGCGCTTGCGGAGCCGGACAATTATGAAGCCCGCGCCAATCTGATGTGGGCGGCCCCGCACGCGATCAGCGGTCTGTGCGGCTGCGGCATCAGCCCGGGTTGGGGCATGCACGCGATGGAGCACGAACTCTCCGCGTTCTATGACATTACGCACGGCCAGGGTCTTGCGATCCTGACACCGGTCTGGATGGAGTACATCCTCAGCGGCAAGGCGGCAGCGGCGCCGGCAGGGTCTGAGATGAACGGCAAAGTCGCGGCGAAGTTCGCGCGGTTCGGCCGGGAGGTGTTCGGTCTCGACCCGCTGCACAACGGAGCAGACCGTGAAGTAGCGGAAGAAGCGGTCGCGGCGCTCAGGAAGTTCTTCTTTGAGACGATGGAGATCCCCGCAACGCTCAGCGCGGTCGGCATCACCGAGGAATCGCACTTCGACGAGATGGCGGAGAAAGCGGCAAGAGGCGGCAAGCGCTGGTTCGTTCCGCTCACCAAGGAAGACGTCATCGGTATTTTCCGCGCGGCGAAGTAAGAAATAGAATGTGAATAAGAAGGAGAGTCAAACCGTGATGAAATTTACGTATACGGTCCCGACAAAGATCCACTTCGGCGAAGGGCAGCTGCCACATCTGGCGGAGCTGAAAGAAAGCGGCGACAAAGTCCTGCTGGTTTACGGCGGCGGCAGCATCAAGCGCTCCGGCCTGTACGACGATGCGATGAAGATCCTGCAGGAAGCAGGGCTTACAGTCTATGAACTGCCGGGCATCGAGCCCAACCCGCGCATCCAGTCGGTCCGCAAAGGCGTACAGATGTGTAAAGACGAGGGCATCAATATGGTCCTCGCCATCGGCGGCGGCAGCACGATCGACGCCTCCAAGGTCATCGCAGCGGGAGCGGTCTACGACGGCGACGCCTGGGATCTGGTCCTCGATCCCGGTCTGATCAAAGGCGCGCTGCCGATCTACTCTGTGCTGACACTGGCGGCAACCGGTTCGGAGATGGACATGGTAGCGGTCATTTCTGACATGACGAAGAACGAAAAATGGGGGACGCGCGATCCGCACATGAGCCCGACCATGTCGATCCTCGATCCGACATACACGTTCAGCGTTTCCGGGAAGCAGACAGCAGCCGGGACAGCGGATATGATGAGCCACACGATGGAAAACTATTTCTCCATGGCGGTGGAAGCCGAGGTGCAGACGCAGTTCGCGGAGGGCATCCTCAGGACCTGCATCAAGTACGGCCCCATTGCGCTGGCGGAGCCGGACAACTATGAAGCCCGCGCCAATCTGATGTGGGCGGCGCCGCACGCGATCAACGGGCTGTGCCGCGACGGGCTGAGCCCGGGCTGGTGCATCCACCCGATGGAGCACGAATTGTCTGCCTTCTATGACATCACCCACGGCGAAGGACTTGCGATCCTGACGCCGGTCTGGATGGACTTTCTGCTGCACGGCAAGGCGGCAGCAGCGGCTCCCGGATCCGAAGCGCACAAAGCCGTCATTGCCAGACTGGCGCGCTTCGGGCGGAACGTATTCGGACTCGATCCGCTCTGTGAAGCAGAGGACGGCGAAACAGCGGAGGAAGCCATCGGCTGTCTCCGGAAGTTCCTCTTTGAAACAATGGGCATCCCCGCGACACTCGCGGCGGTCGGCATCACC
>JAILFI010000007.1 GCA_024697655.1 Clostridiales bacterium | reverse complement strand
ATCTGGCGGTCTTCAACGTCGGCATGGCGCTGGCGGCGGCACTGGCGACGACCGGTTTCGCGGATTTCGCGTTCGATGTGATCTACGGCGTCTGGTTCATGGCCGGCACGCTCGGCGCTTACATCATCCGCAAGAAGGGCGTTGGTCTCATCACGGAGCTGCTGGCATCGGTCATGGAACTGCTCTTCGGCAACGCGGGCGGAATCACCGTCGTCATCACCGGCCTCATCCAGGGCGCCGGCACCGAGTGCGGCTTCGCTCTTTTCAAGTGGAAGAAGTGGAACTTCCTGTCCCTGTCCGTGGCGGGTATCCTGTCCGGGATCTTCATCTATATCTATGAGCTGTTCTATCTGCAGTACTACATGCTCGACCCGATGATGCATGTCGGTCACCTTGTGATCCGTTCGATCTCGGCGGTCATTTTCTCCGGCATCCTGTGCGTGCTGATCGGCGACGGGCTCGCTAAGACCGGCGTCATGAAGAACTACGCAGTCGGCCGCGCGGTCAAGGGCGGCAAGATCCACGAGGAGGATTAGTAGTATGGAAAAACTGAGAATCGTACTGGACTGGTTCCCCAACACCAACCACACCGGCATCCTGCTGGCCAAGAAATACGGCTGGCTCGAGGAGAACGGCATCGATCTGACCATCGAAGGCGAAGTGCACGGCGAGATGGAGGTGCACGGCGCGGACTTCGTCTGCGGACCGGAGATCGCGATGCTTGAATGCATGAACCGCGGCATCGGTCTGACGGCGGTCGCGGCGTACACGCAGAAGTGCGACAGCGGTATCGTGTCTCTGAAAGAAGCGGGCATTACCCGCCCCAGAGAACTCGAGGGCAAGCGCCTCACGCACTGGACCCCGCAGTGGTTTCATCAGTCCATCGGCAGACTGGTCGCCAACGACGGCGGCGATTACAGTAAGGTCAACCTTGTGAACCTCGATGTCGGCGACATCGTCGATACGCTCGGCAATATCGCGGACGCGACCTGGGTCTATGAGAACTGGGAAAACTACGAACTGCTGCAGGCGGGCAAGGAGATCAACTACTTCAATCTGGGCGACATCGATCCGGTCTTCAAGTTCGTCGCGCCGGCGATCGCGGCGACGCACGAAGTGCTCGCGGAGCGGCCGGACGCGGTCCGCGCGATGCTGGCAGCCTTCGACCGCGGCTATCAGGCGGTCGCCAAAGACCCGTCGCTGGTGCTGGAGGTCAAAGATCTGATCGAGCCGCGCCTGTCTGACGAGTGGCTCGTGAAGAGCCAGGAGCATCTCGCGCCGATCTTCCTTAACGAAAACGGCCACTGGGGCACCATCTCCGCGGAGCGCTGGGAGCCCATGGCGGACTTCCTCGTCGAGAACGGCGTCATCGCGCACCGGTTTGAGAACGAGTACACCAACGACTATCTGCCTGAATAACAGAAAGAAGGGCGGCCGGCGAAGTGCAGCCGGCCGCATATTCATGTATGAGCATTGAAATCAGCAATTTACAATTTGGCTATTACGAAGACGGCAAAGACACCCTGGACGGTGTCGATGCCGTCTTTGCGCGCGATAAAGTGACGGTCCTGACCGGCAAGTCCGGCTGCGGCAAGTCCACGCTGCTGTATGTGGCAGCAGGGATCTATCCGGTGAACGCCGGCTTTCTGCGCGGCGGCAGCGTGCGCGTCGAGGGGGAGGACCCCGCGGCGCTCGTGCCGGCGGCGCGCTGCAGAAAAGTCGGGATGATGTTCCAGAATCCGGACCTGCAGTTCTGTATGGATACGGTCTTCAACGAACTTGTTTTCGTGGCGGAGAACCTGGCGCTCGATCCGGCGTCGATCCCCGCTGCGATCGAAGACGCGTTCTCTTTCAGCGGGATCGGGCATCTTTCGCAGCGCCGTCTGAACACCCTGTCCGGCGGCGAAAAACAGAAGGTCATGCTGGCGTGTCTCAATCTGATGGATCCGGCGTGGATGCTGCTCGACGAGGCCTTTGCCAACGTGGACGATGCGGCGGCGAAACAGATCCTCGGAAAGCTTCTGCAGCTGCACGAGGAGAAAGGCACAGGCCTGCTCGTGGTCGATCACCGGCTGGAGCACTGGTGGCACATCGCGGATGAGGTCTGCCTCATGGAGGACGGCAGGATCGTGCAGTGCGTCGATCCGCGCGCGGACGGGGCGAAGGAGACCCTGCAGGCAGCCGGCGTACAGGTCGAACGTGACCCGTACCCGGGCATCGCGCAGATCCGGGCAGCTGCGGACAGCGATTCCGCGGAACGAGGCGGGGCGGACAGCACCCCCGCGCTGACACTCTCGCACCTCAGCGTGGCGCACGAGAAAGGACATCCCGTTCTGACGGACATCACCGCCACCTTCTATAAGGGCGGCATCTACGCGATCGTCGGGCAGAGCGGCTGCGGCAAGAGCAGTCTGTTCGGCGCGCTCTCCGGCTTGTATAAATATGGGGGCAGTGCGCTGCTGGGCAGCGTGGAGATCCGGCATATGAAAAGAGCGGACTTCGGCCGGCTCGGGTTTGTGACACAGAGCCCGCAGGATCAGTTCCTCGGCGGGACGGTCCGGCAGGAAGTCATGGCGGCTTTCAAAAAAGATCCGGATGCGGAAGCGCGCAGCGAGGAGATCCTCCGGCGCATCGGTCTCTGGAAATACCGCGATATTTCCCCGTACCTGCTGAGCCAGGGGCAGCAGCGGCGCCTCGGTGTGGCGGCGCTCATGGCGTACCCGTGCGAAGTGCTCGTCTGCGATGAACCGACGTACGCGCAGGACCGGGAGAACACGATCGCCATCATGGAAACGCTCTGCCGCGGGGCGGCGCAGCGGCGTGCGACCATGCTCTTTTCCACGCACGACCGGCAGCTTGCCGCGGACTACGCGGATCAGATCTACACACTGGAAGGAGGGACGCTGCATGCATAACCAGCAAGGCCTGCTTCAGGGCATCAATCCTTCCTGCAAACTGATCGGCCTGATCGTGCTGAGCTTCGCGCTGGCCTTCTGCCACCACCCGGTGCTCAATCTGGGCATCTTTGCGGTGTCCGTTTTGTTCATCCTGCTGTCCGACGCGAACAAGAGAGCTTTCTTTATCCCGATGATCCCGGTGCTGATCCTCGCCGTGGGACTGTTCTTCACCGGATACCGGTTTACGCATGCGGCGTCCGATGTCGTCAATATGGACGTTTTGCATGTCGGCAGCAGCCAGATCTGGAACGGTCTGATCTTCGCAAGCCGCGCGCTCGTCTATGCCGGCATCGGCCTGCTCTTTGCGCTGACGACGGACCGGATCCGCATGATCCGCTCTTTCAACCGCCAGCTGCATGTGCCGCAGGTCTTCGCGTACGGTCTGCTGGCAGCCTGGGGGCTGCTCCCGCAGATGATGCTGGAGTATCGCAGGACCAGGATGGCGTTTCGCGCCAGGGGGATCCGCGTGCTGCCGTTCTCTCCGTTGCTGCTGGTAACGCTGCTGGTCAAGTCGACGCGCTGGTCGGAAGAGCTGTCCATCGCGATGGAGTCGAAAGGGTTTTCGGCAAATGCGCCGCGCAGCACCTTTGAGCCGGAGCGTGTCCGGGCAAGAGACTGGGTGTTCCTGGCGGTGACGTGCATCGTGCTTCCTGCGCTGGCCGTCTTCTTTTTCAGATAGCATCGGCAGACAACAAGTCTTTGCTCTGATTCATTTATAGTTTTTGATACGACTCCTTGAGTTGTTTCATGGGAGCAGGCATATTTGTGCTTATTCCCATGAAGACAGACCCTTAGGAGTCGTTTTTAATGTGAAAAAAGGATTCTTGCGTATCGTTTCAGGAAACGATTCATGGGAATGATGGATTAATGCTTCATGCCCCTGAAAATGATATTGAAAAAATGCTCATACCGCGTTGCAAATGGATTCCCCAAGGATGCGCGTCATGGGAAAAGCAAAAGAAAGTGCGATTCCCATGAAATCGACGGTGTGCCTATGATTTGTTGATAGGATCTGCCGATGGAACGGCTGGCATTTCGAGGGAATTGTACGGGCAGCGCTGTGTTTTTTGAATATCCCATGAAATCTGCAAATACTACTTGTAAAATGAAACAACTTGCCGCACAATAATGTAAATATATGGAAATGGTGGCGTTTGCTTTTGAAGTGCCGCCGGACTTAAAAAAGGTGTGGCTATGGGTTGTTTGGAGAGCGTGCGGGCCGATATCAAAACGCATGAGCGGCTGCTTGCCAAATATCGCAGGCAGATCAGTGAGCTTGCGGATTGTTGTGAATTCCGTCTGGAGGTTACTAAGAAAAATGGACGTTCGTACTATTATAAAGTGAAAAGAGGGCCAAAAGACGCAGCAGCATCCTCGGAAAGGGTCTATTTGGGCACCGCAGCACATCCTGAGGTGGCGCGTCTCAAAAGATATTACTATTTGAGGAAGGCTATCCGCCGCTTGGAGTCAAATCTGCATGCGCTTCGCAGACTGGAACGGGTGTATAAAGATCCTGACCCGAATCTGATGCGTACAGGATTCCCGCTGGCATATCAATTTGAGGACGAAACAATATTTCGTGATGCCGGTGTGATCGATGTCCGAAAACGGCTGGATGAGATGGACAAACCGTGCCAATCATCCCGGCCATCGCAATTTCATCCGGAACAATTGCGCCACAAGACAGCTTGCGGGATCAAGGTGCGTTCAAAGTCGGAGGTGATTCTTTCGAATTCCTATTACGCGCGGGACATCCCGCAGGAGTATGAAAAGGAGCATCTGATCAACGGGGCTTTGTTGCGGCCGGACTTCACATTATGGTCAGCGAGAGACCACCGGGAGATCCTTTGGGAACACTTCGGGATGATGCACGAAGCAGCGTACCGGGAACAAATGATTTGGAAACTTGCACAATACCAGCAGGCGGGGTATCAGCCGGGACACAATTTGATTCTGACCTTTGATGACCGGGACGGCAATATCGACAGCCTTATCATCGAGAGGATTTTGGATGTCTGGTTTTAGGACTATCTGTGCTGCGGGCGGCGGAACTGTGTGATGATGAACCGGATGAGCCGGCCGGCTGCAACAGCCAGACATCCGCCGCCGAGGAAGACCAGCAGCAGTTCCGCCAGATAGGAACCGCGCAGAATGGTCAGTACCGCTTCGGATGCGAGATATACAGCGAACAGGACCGCCATCCAAGTGAGGTGGCGTTTCTGTGTTTCTCTGCGCCAGGGCAAAAGAACCCCGACCAGAAACAGTCCGATCCCAAAGAAAAACAGATCGCTTTCTCCATATATGAACCATTCCGGGAATACGTTGAGCACCTGCATCATCCTCTCTGCCGTCGATATTTGTCTTGTATTCTTATTTTAGCAGATACGTCCGGAAAAGAGCTGTCCAGTCGATAAAATGTCGCGAAGGAAGTCCCGTTTTTGAGAGTTTTCAGACTTTAAGAATCGCCCTTGACGGTGTCCGCGGCGGGCTGTATAATGGCTTCGTTACGTTATCGCTTTAGCGCGCTAACGCGATGAAATAACAGAGCCGGGATCCACCGGCGAAATCCGTTGGAAAATGTGGTATACTAAATGTTACATCGCCTGATGATCTGCCCGGATGAAGCGGCAGGGCGATAACGCAGAAAGAAAGGACATGACACATGATCACCAAGAACAGCCTCCGCCCCGAAGAGATGCTGGCATTCGAACTGCGAGGCCTCTATGAGAGCTTCGGCTATACGACCTTCAAAATGAACAAGTTTGAAGAGTACAGTTTTTATGCCAACAACAAGGACTTCCTCGCGGGCGACCGCATCCTCACGTTCACCAACCTGGACGGCCGGCTGATGGCCCTCAAGCCCGACGTGACCATGAGCATCATCAAGAACACGGACGTTGCCGCGGGGGATGTCCGCAAGTTCTATTACAATGAAAACGTCTACCGGGAGAACCGCAACAGCACGACCTTCCGGGAGATCCCGCAGATCGGCCTCGAGTGCATCGGCTCGCTGTCCGACATGGATATCGCGGAGGTGCTGATCCTCGCCGGCGAAACACTGCAGATGGTCGATCCGGCGTACCGGCTGACACTGTCGGAGATGGCCTTCGTCGAGGAAGCGCTCACCGGGCTCGACCTGCACGGTGACCTCTACGTGCATCTTCTCAACCTGATCCGCCGCAAAAACCCGGACGGCATCCGTAAGGTGGCCGGCGCAGCGGAACTGCCGGCGGAAGACATCGACATGCTCTGCGCGCTGACGGGACTGTACGGCGATGTGCAGCAGACGATCGAAAAAGCGCGTGCATGGGTGCGGACGGACAGCCAGACCGAAGCGCTCAGCCGGGTCAGTGAACTCTGCGCGGTGCTCGCGAAGAACGGCATGGCGGACCGGGTCCAGCTCGATCTGTCTATGGTCAACGACATCGACTATTACAACGGCATCATCTTCCGCGGCCATATCCCCGGGATCGCGGGCAGCGTCCTCGGCGGCGGCCAGTACGACCGGGCGATGAAGGTGTTCGGCAAGCGCGGCGGCGGCATCGGTTTCGCGCTGTACCTCGCAGAGCTGGAGCGTCTGGGAGAATCCGCCGGGGAAGACAGCGAGATGCTCACCATCGCACTGCCCAAAGGCAGACTCGGCGACCAGGTGTACCACACGCTGGAAAAGGCCGGTTATGAATGCCCTGCATACAATGACAACAACCGCAAGCTGATCCTCGAGAACAAGGAACGCAATGTCCGCTACATTCTGGTCAAGCCCAGCGACGTTGCGGTCTATGTCGAGCACCGGGCGGCCGACATCGGCATCGTCGGCAAGGACATCCTGCTCGAGACCGAGCCGGACGTCTACGAACTGATGGATCTTGGCATCGGCAAGTGCCGGATGTGCGTAGCGGCCAAGGAAGGCTTTGCGGATGACCGCAAGCACACCCTGCGCGTGGCGACGAAGTTCGTCAACGTGGCCAAGGCGCACTACCGCGAACAGGGCCGCGACATCGAGATCATCAAGCTCAACGGCAGCATCGAGCTCGGCCCGGTCCTCGGGATGAGCGACGTTATCGTCGATATTGTGGAGACCGGTACGACGCTGAGAGAGAACGGCCTTGCGGTCATTGAGGAATTCAAGGATATCAGTGCCCGCCTGATCTGCAACAAGACCAGTTTCAAATTCAAGAATGAAGACATCCGCCGTATTGTCCGCGCGCTGAAGGCGCCGCAGGAAGACGGCGAAGCGTAGGACGGATAAGAAAGGAAGAACAGCAGGACCCATGAGCAGGTTTTTCGACCCCAAATACGAGAGCCTCGAGGCATACACCCCCGGCGAACAGCCGAAGGACAACGTCCTCCTGAAACTCAATACGAACGAGTGCCCGTACCCGACCAGCCCGAAGGTGCTGGCTGCCATCGAGGCGGAAAAAGCGTTCCGGCTGTATCCGGATCCGACGAGCAGCCGTGCCGTGGCTGCCATCGCCGCGTACTATGACCTGGACGAAGATCAGGTCGCGGTCGGCAACGGATCCGATGAGATCCTGGCGTTTGCCTTCATGGCTTACGGCAGAAAGATCTGCTACCCGTCGATCAGCTACGGGTTTTATCCGGTGTTCAGTCAGGTGTTCGGCTGCGATGCGGAGGAGATCCAGCTGACGGAGGACCTGCGCATCGACCTCGGCGATTACATGGACAAAGACAGAACGGTTCTGATCGCCAACCCGAACGCGCCGACCGGTATCGCGCACCCGCGCGCGGCGATCGAGCAGCTTGTCTCCAAAGACCAGGACCGGCTCGTCATCGTGGACGAGGCATACGTGGATTTCGGCGCTGAGTCGTGCGTGCCGCTCATCAAAAAATATGACAACATCCTCGTCGTTCAGACGATGAGTAAGTCGAGAAGTCTGGCAGGCATGCGCATCGGCATGGCGATGGGCAGTGCGGCGCTGATCCGGGACCTCAATACCATCAAGTTCAGTTTCAATCCGTACGACCTCTCCCGTGAAGCCATCGCGGCAGCCGCTGCTGCCATGGAGGACACGGCGTACTTCGAGGAGACCCGCGGGAAGATCATCGCTGCACGGGAGCGGTTCACGAAGGACATGCAGGCGCTCGGCTTCGAGGTCCTGCCCTCCTGTGCGAATTTCGTTTTCGCAAAGACCGGGAGCGAGTACTTTCACGCGATGCGGGCGGAAGGCATCATCCTCCGGCATTTCGACAAGGACCCGATCCGCGACTGGGTCCGCATCACCATCGGCACGGAGGAGCAGATGGACCGGCTGACCGGCGCCACAAAGGCGTGGCTCGCCGCGCAGAAGTAGTTTGGCGGACGGCGATCCGCAGCAGATAAAGGAGTTACTATGAGAAGTATCAACGCATCCAGAAAAACCGGCGAGACAGACATCGAGCTGTTCCTCAACCTGGACGGCACCGGCCTGTATGAAATCCGCACGGAGTGCGGGTTCATGAAACACATGCTGGAATTGTTCACGCGGCACGGCGGATTTGACCTCAACATCCGCTGCGAGGCGGACTACTACGTGGACGACCACCACGCGGTAGAGGATATGGGCATCGTGCTGGGCAAAGCATTCAAGGAAGCGCTCGGCGACAAGCGCGGCATCCGCCGGTACGGCAGCATGCTCCTGCCGATGGACGAAGCGCTCGTGATGGCCGCCTGTGACATCAGCGGCCGCGGCACGCTTGTGTACGACCTTGCGCTGAAAGATAAAGTCGGGACGTTCGACACCGAACTCGTCAAGGAGTTCTTCCTGGCGTTCACCCGCGAGATGGGACTGACTCTGCATATCAGGCAGATCAGCGGCGAAAATACGCACCACATCATCGAAGCGGCGTTCAAAGGCGTGGCAAGAGCGCTGAAGGACGCGGTCGCCGTAGAAGGCGATGAGATCCCGTCGACGAAAGGACTGCTGTAATGATTGCTGTGATCGACTACGGCGTGGGCAACCTGTTTTCCCTTACCGCTTCTCTCAACTATATCGGTGCGGATGTGACCGTGACCGCGGATAAAGACGTTCTCCGGGCGGCGGACAAGATGATCCTGCCCGGCGTCGGCGCGTTCCGGGACGCCAGAGAAAAACTCTTCGCGACCGGCCTCGTCGACACGCTGTACGAGCAGGTGGATGCAGGCAAACCGTTGCTTGGCATCTGCCTCGGTATGCAGATGCTCTTTGACAAGAGCTATGAGTACGGCGAATGGGAGGGCCTCGGTCTCATTCCCGGCAAGGTGCGGTTCATCGAGACGGACCTCAAAGTCCCGCAGATCGGCTGGAACAGCATCACGATCAAAGAGGACCCGCTGTTCAAATACACGAAGAACGGCGATTACGTGTACTATGTCCACAGCTACTGCGCGACCGAGTGCGAGGCGGACACGATCGCCGTGTCGGACTACCACGTGCCCATCACCGGCGCGGTGCACAAGGGCAATGTCTGGGGGACGCAGTTCCACCCGGAGAAGAGCGGCAGCGTCGGGCTCGGCATGCTGCGGGCTTTCAATGAACTCTAGGAATCGCTTTGCGGCGCGCGCCACAGTCATCAGGAGAAAGATATGAAGATATTCCCGGCCATCGATCTGCGCGGCGGCAATGCCGTCAGCCTGTACCAGGGCGACTACGAGCAGGAAACGGTATACAGCGACGATCCGCGCAAGGTGGCGGAAAGCTTCCGCGCGGCAGGTGCGCGGTATCTGCACATCGTGGATCTCGACGGCGCCAGAGACGGAGAACTCGTCAATACGGACGTGATCCGGTCCATCATCGAAGATCTGGACATGTACGTGGAAGTCGGCGGCGGCATTCGCGACGAGGAGCGCATCCGCCAGTACCTCGACATGGGCGTCAGCCGCGTCATCCTTGGCACGATCGCGCAGAAAGACCCGGCTTTTGCGGCCGCCATGGCACAGAAGTACGGGGAGAAGATCGCGGTTGGCGTCGACGCCAGAGACGGCAAGGTCGCCGTCAACGGCTGGAAAGAGATCACGGATAAAGACAGTTATGAACTCTGTGAGGAGATGGCGGCGGCTGGCGTCAAGGCCATCATCTACACGGATATTTCGAAGGATGGCGGTCTGACCGGCACCAACATGGCGGCATACGAACGGCTGTCGAAGATCGAAGGGCTGAAAGTCACCGCCAGCGGTGGCATCTCGTCGGAGGAGGAACTCACGCAGCTCGCCGGCATGGTCGACGCCGCGATCCTCGGCAAGGCCATTTACGCAGGCCGGCTCGATCTGGCACGGTGTGTCGCGATCGGCGGACCGCAGGAATAAATCGATATTGACAGCGCGGCGGTCTGCTTCGGGGACACGCTCGCGCTAATGCTCGCTCGCAGCGGTACTAAGCTCCGTCTTCGCGAGGCTCAGCCGGTCGCTAAGTGCCGG